>NZ_JBPLBG010000014.1:0-74798 GCF_054039255.1 Candidatus Harpocratesius sp. | reverse complement strand
ATTTTTTTTCACGGTATTATGAGCGATAATCATTTAATCTATTTTATGAGTTCTTAATAAAATAGTTTTTTTTACATTTTCCTCATCTACTACCATATTTTGATAAAATTAGAGCACGTTATAAAATAATAGACTGAATTAATTCATCTACAACCCAATCGCGATATTCTTTGAACGTCATTTGATGATTTGGGAAGATTTAATCCCGTTCAATTTGCCAGAAGTTAAAGATTAAATTTTTGTCCATTTCAGCAAAAAGTCGCGTTTCACCTTTGTATGAGCGCTAAAGTCCTTTGTGGATATCAAGATCTCTAAACCCTGTTTCGATTTGCCACCTCATTTTATAATATAGGGATTTTTAACAACAAAAGAAGTATCATACTTTTTACACTTCCAAAAAATCTTTTCATACCTTAGAATTCTTTTTACATCAAGAGCCCCTAAATCTTGTAGATCACGAATTTTATAATTTGATCGGACGATTACGAGACTTTTACAAGGAGGATAAGATTCAAAAGGGGATCTACATCAGAGATGGATTGGATCTCTTCTCGTACATGTATTCTTTTATTCTTATTCATGATATATTATAGATATGGCATATTTTTAATGATTTTGATTTTTAGAGAACGTAGCTGTGCAAAACCGAGGCATTCAATCGAATATTGATTTCTATTATTTGATTTCATTCATAAAATCTGTAGAACATCGAGAAAAAAGGAAGAAGTTCGAAATAATAACGAAATAATAACGAAATAATATCGAAATAATATCGAAGAAAATCATTAAAAAGCAAAGCGAACTTGTATAAGGTGATCATTGCCAATTAAAAGTTAATTTTTAAAATATAGAACGTAGTCTATCTTCTGTCGTATAGACTAAATCTCCAAAAATACTCATCAATCTTTCTTCAAAAGATTTGAAATGTTCTATTTTAAAATTCCTAATATCAAATAGTGAGTATCGATTTAGAAATTGTTCTAAAGCTGTATTCATACATTCAAGAATTACTTTGTGATTAGTTTTTTTATCAGCGATTGTATAAATGGATATAATTTCATCATTTTCTTCTTCGAATAGTGGATCTTTATTTTTAATTTTGGATTCCTTATTATTCTCTTTCATTTCGTTATTCAAAGTATTTATAGAGTGTAAAGTGCGTGAAATTCTGAAAATATGATAATTTCCCATTGTAACTCCTTTAAGATCTTCATCGAACACTTGTGTGGCAAAATCAGATAATGAAGAGAACATTAAATCTCGAAAATCATTTTGAATAAATTTTCCTCCTTTATTTGCAGGATACTGCTTTTCAACCAACATACGCCCACGAAATTGGATGGATGTTTCTAACACAACCATGTGAAGTTACTAGGTGAATAGAGTTAAAAATTCTCCGTTGAAAAATAATGTTAAATTAAGTCTAGAAATTTTAAAAATTGCAGAGATTAACAAATGGTTGAAAAGATTATAAACTTATTCGCACAAGATGATGGATAAATCTGAATTTTCAAGACTTTTTTTAATATGATTTTAATATTTTTTAAAGATTTCATTTTTTTCATTTTTTCATTTTTTCATTTTTTTTTCATGATAATCGAAAGATTAATAATTTTAATCATCAATATTAAAACAATCTTTTAAATACCTTTATTTGAATTCAAGATAAAAGGAAAATATCTAAAATGTGTGCTCAATCTGTTCAAAATGTTTCTAAAAATGATAATCAAGTGTATTTCAAGCTTCAAAAACGACTCGATCAATTACCAATCGGTTTCCCAAAAACAGAATCTGGTGTTGAAATCCGTATTTTGAAGCATCTTTTCACACCTCAAGAAGCAGCAATTGCTATTGATTTAAGTTATTTGCCTGAAACTGCAGATGTTATATATAAACGAATCAAGAAAAAGAAAATAGTTAATTCTTTAGAAAATCTAGAAAATATTCTTGAAAATATGGCAAAAAAAGGTTCTATCGTTCAACACATAACCAGAAGAGGTACTAAAATCTATTCTATTATTATGTTGGCAATTGGAATGTTTGAATTTCAAGTAAATAAATTAAATAAATCTTTCATTCAAGATTTTCAGCAATACTTAGAAGAAGCTTTTCGTGATGAAGTACTTAAAAGTGATCCTCAACAATTACGACCTATTCCTACAGAACATAGTGTTTTACGTGATCTTCCCATTTTACCTTATGATGATATACGAAAAATCGTTGAAAATTTAGACGAACAAATATTAGTCGCTAATTGTGTTTGTAAACAAGGTCATGATGTAATTGGAGAACCTTGTAAAGTAACAGATCGAAGAGAATGGTGCATCATTATTGGTAGTGCGGCTAAAAATTTTCATGATTTAGGTTGGGGGAGATATATAGATAAGAACGAATTATCTGAAATCTTAGCTTTGGCAGAAAAAGAAGGCTTGGTAGTTCAACCTTCAAATTCTCAGAAACCATTTTGTATTTGTCTTTGCTGCGGTTGTTGTTGTGAGGTTTTAACTTCTGCCAAGCCACTCGACAATCCTGCTCAATACTTTAGTTCAAATTATTATGCTGTAGTTAATGAAGATGAATGTATTGGATGTGGTATTTGTGTTAAACGTTGCCAAATGGATGCAATTACTCTGATTGAAAAGAAAGCACATGTAGATCTATCCAGATGTATTGGATGTGGGCTTTGCACTTCAACATGCAAACCTCAAGCTATACAATTAAAGCATAAAGAACACACAAAAGAACCTCCAGCTAATCCAACCCAACTTTATTTAAATATGTTTCGAAATAGAGTCGGAAATGCAAAAATGATGCTAATGCTAATAAGACGATTGTTGGGAAAGAAAATTTAAATTATTTAAATTAACTAAAAGATTTGGTTTTTGGATGCGAGCAAATTTTAAATCTTCTTCATTACAACAAAAGAATAATTATCGATTACACGGAAAATCACCATATTCTGTAATTGTTATTCACGGGGGACCAGGATCTTGGGGGGAAATGGCGCCAGTTGCCTCTTATATCGCTCAATTTCGTGGATGTGTTGAAACTTTTCAAACACAACCGACATTAAAAGGTCAATTAGTCGAATTATTTGAAATTGTCAATAAGATTGCTAAAACACCTGTAATATTACTTGGATTTTCTTGGGGTGCTTGGTTGGCTTATTTATTTGCAGCCGAATCGGCATATTCGTCATTAGTATCACGGTTGATTTTGATCGGGACTGGCCCTCTTGAAGAGAAATATTTTTTTAAATTACAAGACACAAGACGATCTCGTATGAATATAACACAGCGCCAATTCTATTCAAAATTTGGAGAGATTATTCGAAACGCTTCATCTAAATCAGAACGTGAGAGGTTGATCGTTAGATTGGATAATATTTGTGAAAGTTCAGATCATTTTGATGCAATGTCTGAAAACGAACTACAAAATTTAGGTTATTCTTTTCATGAGGTGGATTTTCCTATAGATCGAGCTTCTTTTTTCACTGAGGCTTTAAACACAGTTCAAAATTTTAGAAAAACAGGAAAATTACTTGAATTAGGTAAATCCATTCATTGTCCAATTAATATAATTCATGGAGATTATGATCCACATCCTTTAGTCGGTGTTGTCGAACCACTAAAACGTATTCATAGAGATATTACTGTTTCTGTAATTCCAAATTGTGGACATAAACCCTGGATTGAGAAGACTGCGTATAATACCTTTTTTGAACTGTTATCAAAAATATTTTCAAATAAGTGAGAAATAGAACATATATTGCAAAAATAATTCGAAATTTATGAGAAAACACGAGTAATTTCTGAACGAATAAGTGCGAATAAGTTTTTTTTTCAAAAAAATAAAACTTATTTACAAATAATCTCAAAGTGTGAATAAGTTTTCTTTTTATCTAATAAGATTATTGGCTGATTTGGATTATACTCTACTATTATTGAGAACACAAGAAAAATAAGAGATTTGCAAGGTATGGGCAAATCATTCTTCTACTATTTAATATAATTTTTAAATAAACTTATTCGCACTAAATAATCTTTTTCAATTAAACAGAATTATTTAATAAGATAAATAATTTAAAGAATATCGAGGATCAATTAATGCATCGAATACTTGTTCTGAAAGGTGGTGGATTACGGGGTTTACTTCAACTTCCTGCATTAGAGTTATTTGAGACTCATTTTAATAAACCAATTTACGAAATTTTTGATTTAATTGTAGGTTCTTCAGTGGGAAGTATAACAGGTGGAATATTGGCTACAGGAAAATACCCAGTTTCGAAGTATAATGATCTTTTTTTAAGATACATTCCAAAAATATTCCATCGACGCTTTGGAATCGGTCTTTTGCGTCCAATTTACGATAAAAGAAATTTCAATCATATGTGGCGAAATCTATTTCCAAATGAGAATTTATTGATGGAAGATTGTAAAACACGCTTTTTATGTACTTCTATTAATCTTTGCGATTTTCGAACCCATTTCTTTAAATCATGGGAAGAAGATGATGGAAAACTCCCATTAGAAGAATGCATTATGCGGTCATTTGCTGCACCATATTACTTTGGTCCTGTAGTTGATAAGGATCAACGTGCTGTATGGGTCGATGGTGGATTAGGAACTACAAATACTCCATTGATGATAGCATTCGCAGAAAGTATTAATTTGGGCTGGAATCGTGCTAAAGTTGAATTTACAGTTATTGGAACTGGGTTAGTAGATTATTCAATGAATTTTGCACAAGCACGCCACGTGAATATTATAGAACAGATGAAGATGTTTTTAAATCCACGAGAAGGAGGATTAGCAAGAGTCCAGTCAACAATCAATCAAGTTGATCTGATGCATATCATTGCCAAGTCAAATCCATTGGTCGATTTTTATTATTATGATATCGAAGTTGGTCCGGAATATTCAGGATTAGATAAGATAAAACATATTCCTGCATATCAAGGATTCGGACGCTTGATTGCAGATAAATTAGATAAAGATTTGCATGCAATTGACAATCTAAGTATGCCTTTATAAGAAAATTATATGACGAACTTTTTCAGAAAAGTAAAGGTATTTATTCACAATCTCGTATATAAATATTTAGCAACTTTTTCTTTGATAAACAAGTAATTAATATTCCCATTAAATATAGTTGGTCATTTGGTACTCTCTCTAATTTTAGTTAATAAATTCATCGAAAGTTGCCTTGGTATTAATAACTAAAATAAAATGCAAATCTTGAGAAATTTTAGTTGAAATTCAAAATGATATAAGGGGTATCGTAAATGAGTCAATCAGTATATAAGGTTGTGGAGTTAATCGGCACGTCGACCATCAGTTGGGAAGATGCAGTTAAGAATATTGTAGAAAAGGCCGCCAAATCATTACAAGATATCAGGGTGGCAGAAGTAAAAAAGCTCGATGTTCGCATCGATGAAAATAAGGTGGTGCTTTTTCGCGCCAAAGTCGAATTATCATTTAAATATAAGGAAGAGTAGAAAATTGTAAAAATAACTAATGTATTCTTTTTTTTGTTTTTTTTTGTTTTTTTATTCTGCTTTCTATTGTGCGAATAAGTTTCTTAGCATTTATCGATTAATTCCAATTTTTTATTGATTTATTGAATCCTATTCCACTTTTTTTAATTTATTTTTAATTCTATAAACATTTTCAAAATCGGATGATTTTAAGGTTTTTCTTTAACTCTTTAAATTTCGGAAGAAACATCCCAACATATTGCTTATATAATATGTATTTTTTTCCAAAAAGTGAAATTAAACCAATTTCTTCATATTTCGCAATTCTATAGTAAGGAATTATTCCTGTATATAAAATAAAAAGCCAAAAATTCATTGTAACCAAGGGTAAACCAATAAAACCTGTAATATACATTAAATATTCAGGATGTCTAATTATTCTATGGCCCCAAGTTGTTGCTAATATCGGTTCCTTCTGATTTAAATATAAACCTCGTCCAATTCTTCCCAAAATGGCAATAATTAAGCCTATCGACATCAAAATCATTCCTACAATACGTATTATATTTGAAAACATGAAATTTATTTGATAATTTGAATATACATTCTTTTTCTGATTAATCGCTATAATTGGAATGAAATATATATAAAAAAGGAAAAGATATGATGCAGTAATATAGAAAAAAGCATTACGTATTCTCTTAAACGGTGGGCTCGGATAATTGATTTTTCTTTTTCGACATAACATAATCAAATCCAATGGTAAATGAGAAATAATATATATACAATCATAACTAATAAGAAAAATTGTAATTATCTCCCACCAAAGTATCATATTATATTTACCACTCATGACTCATTTAAATCATTAGAATTTTTAAAAAAATTTTTTAAACTTATTCACACTTCACAATTCTATTGAAATCAATGATTGAAAAATTAAATTCATCATTAATATCTGACTTATTTTTGGCATCCACTTAACCAATTTACATGTAACAGAAAAAATCTAACTAATTTTCTTGCAATCTTCGAAGAAACGATATAAAATATACAAAATGGAAAAATACAGATTTATTTTGAGAGATAAAATATAACTTTAAAAACTACATACATTTTTCAGAGTGAAGTGTGCAAGAATATAAATTTGGAAAAATGATACAAAAATTAATGAGTTTCTATATTGAAATTTTCAGACATGATAAAAATGTTAAATAAGAAGAAAATAAATCAATATCTACTATATTCGGCCCTATTAATAATTATTCTTGGTGGAATAATTGTTGCTTTTCCTTTTCAAAAACCAAACAATCTAAATATGGAAGATTCAACTAAAACAAAAACAACAATTGAAAATCCAAGTTTGATAACGAATAATCAAATTATATTTGGAAAATCTATTCCTATATTATCACAAGCATCTTCAAATTCCTATTTTGACAAACCTACTTCATCATACATTATTATTACTACCAATGAAATTCAACAAAATAGTCTGCTTTTGGATGATTTCGTTCAATATAAGCAATCTTTAGGTTTTAATGTATTAATTATAACTGAAGATGATTTTGGTTATGATGCGGGAAAAAACCGAAGCATAAATATCAGAAATTGGTTAAAAGACCATTATGAAGAAGAGAATATTCAATATGCCCTTTTAATTGGTAATCCCGACCCCGATGACGATGATATTCCCAACTCTGAAGAAACCATTGGTGATATTCCAATGATGATGTGTTGGCCTCTAAATAATGGAACTGGAGAAGATTATCAATATGAACAATCTCCTACAGACTATTTTTACGCTGATCTGACAGGAAACTGGGATTCAGATAATGATCAATACTATGGAGAATTTGGTTACGGCCACTATGATAACCCTGAAGATACTGGTGTGGATTTTAAAGCAGAAATCTATGTTGGAAGGATTCCTGTATACGATAACGATTATTCTTCTTTAGATTTCATTTTAAATAAAACTATTTACCACCACCAAAATGCTGGAATAGAAAAATACAAGATCTTAGAACCAATGGCAATTTCAAACTATGATGATGAAAATAACAAAACTGATTACGACCGAGCAGATGGTCTTGATCTGCCCGAATATATGTGGAATAACTTCCTTGAAAGTTTAAATATGAACGATACGGTTTTATATGAGCGAGAAGGATTAGATCCTGTTCCTGAATCTGCTTTTCATTATGATCTACCTTTAACCCGTGAAAATGTGATAAATGAGATAAATGATGGATATGGTGCCATTTTATGGTGGGGACATGGAAGTGATACAGGTGTTTATCGAAAATACTGGTCAAACGATAATAATGGTAATGGAATTCCCGAAAAAACAGAAATGAATTGGACTTCCTTTTTGCAATCATCAGATTTGAGTTCTATCGAAAATGATCAACCTGCTTTTATTTATCAAGCATCTTGCAACAATGGGAATCCTGATAATAGTGATAATTTAGGTTACTCACTTTTGAAGTCAGGAGTGGCAGTCACAACAATATCATCATCCCGAGTTAGTTGGTATGCCTGTTCCCCATGGGAACCTGACAATTATAATTATTATACAGATAATGTTGGTTTGGGATACGCATATATGCAGTATTTACTTTCCGAAAATTTAACTGCAGGACAAGCACTTGCTAAAGCAAAAAATAATGGAGGTGATTCTTGGGGTGGGCATAGTTGGATGAATAAAATGGATTTCAATTTATTTGGTGATCCTCAGTTAGAATACTGGACTTCTATGAAACCAGATGTGCCGATTCTTCAAAATCCTGCCAATGGTATTGAAATTGACAATACAACTGCAAAATTGTCTTTAATTGTCTCAGATAGTGATAGTTCTCTTCTAAATGTCTCATTCTTTAATGCAGCCGATAATAAAATCATCGGTTGGGATTTGAATGTACAATCGGGAGAATTAGCTTCGATTTTTTGGGGAAACCTAACGAAAAATCAAACATTTAGTTGGTATGCAATAGTATCTGATGGTCAAACATTTAGAAAAAGCGATACTTGGTCTTTTAATGTGTCAACAAATATATCTCCGATTATTCTTTCTCTTAGTCCTGAGAATTTTGTCAGAGAACAATTAAAATCTGTGAATTTAAGCGTTCAAGTATATGATGAAGATCTTGATAATTTAACAATCACATTCTTTAATGGAGACAATATGCAAATTCTCGGAAATATCACTATTATGAATGGTAGCGGAATTGCTTACTTTTTATGGGAAAATTTAGAATGGAATTCAGAGTATCACTGGTATATAGAAGTGGATGATGGAAATATTTTGATAACATCTCAATTAATGACATTTTATACCGATTCAATTCCTGAGTTCATCTCACCTCCAGATCCAATTTCAGGTTCGTTGTTTAAAGAAACAGACGTTTTATTATCTGTTGAGATTTTTGACGAAGATAATTCAACCCTTGTTGTTTCTTTTTATGATAATATTTCAGATTCACTTATTGGTGCTGTATCCATTACTAACAACAGCGGACCAGTTGAAATACTATGGAATGATCTTGCCTACGGAACGAATTACTCATGGTATGTCATTGTGGATGATGGAATAGTAGCGATAAAATCTGAAATTTGGTGGTTTCAGATCGATTCAGAGCCAAATCAAACCACTACTGATACAGATGATACAACTGATGATACTACAGATGATACTACGGATGATGCCACAAATACAGACATCAACACAAACACTGACCAAAATAATGATAATAACTCAGGAAATGGAAATCTGCTTGATTCAATTTCTGCTTTTCCTCCCTTTCTCTTTCTCGGGATCTTTTCTACAAGTCTAGTCATTATGTTATTTAGCACAAATAGAAAAAAGCAATAGAAAAATGCATGAACATGATTGATTTCATATATACAATGAATAAAGATGTACCATTTTTTCTTTTATTTTAATTCGATATATTATCATCTTCTCTTGATTTTTGCATGGCATCTTATTCCGAACCTTTTTTAAGAACTAAAAACAACCTTATTACAGAGCAGATTTCGTGACTACCATGACAGAAAATGAAGAAGAATTCAGTAATGACTTTATATTCAAACTTTGCGTAATCGGAGCTGGTGCTGCAGGTAAAACATCACTCATAAAACGATTCACGCAAGGCTCTTTCAATAAAGATTATATTAAAACTCTCGGCGCACAGTTCAGCCGATACGAAACCATTATTAATCGCCCGAATGGTGAAAAAGTCCGAGCACGTCTCTTCTTATGGGATATTGCGGGCCAGAATCAATTTAAATTCATGCGTCCGACTTTCTACAATGGTGCAAAGGCTTGTATCGTGGTCTACGATTTAACACGGGAAGAAACAATGTATGCCATAAATGATTGGGTTGATGATTTCCAAAATTACTGTGGAGAATTACCAATGGTTGTATTTGCAAATAAATCGGATTTAATTGATGAAAGTACATATGATGACAGCAAAATCAAAGAAATAGTTGAAAAAAGGAAATTTCTAGGTATGTATATGACTTCAGCAAAGACAGGTAAACATGTCCACGATGCATTTAATGCTATTATTGATGTATTAGTTGAGCAGGCACTAGATAAGGGTTAAAAATAAATAATGAATAAAAAAAAATAGAAGATATGCTACAGAATCTGTCTGTGCTCAACTTTTTTTTTAAGTGGATTGATAAAGTAATCAATATTTTTTTATTTGTATGGTTTTCTGATTTATTGTTAAAGAAATTAATGAAAATCATAATAATCGAAAGAAAATACGAATTTAAAGATGGAAATCGTTTGCTAATAAAGTATTTCCAATATTAAGTTTTTTTAACGGTAGAACTTGATAGAATTGCAAATGATTGATAATATTTTACAGATAAAAGAATCAGATAAGATTTAATGACAAATATTCGCAAACCACGAATTAATCGTTATTTCGAAATAAAAGTAAGCAAAAAAGAAAGAAAAAATGTTGATGTTTGAATATTTTTATCAAAAATCATGGTCCTGCCATGAAAATAGCAACATTCATTAATGGAATTGAATATTGAATAGAGGGACAATTAGATTATGGCTTATCCGTTGATATTATATTTTTCAAGCCCATATTGTGCTCCATGTAAAAATGTTGAGCGGATGTTAAATGATATCAATGTAAGCTTGTTCGGGAATAAATTACGGATAAAAAAGGTCGATATTGCATCTGATCTCACTATGGCAGAGAAGTATAAGGTAATTTCAGTTCCTACAATTATCATTGGTGATATTAGATTATCAGTAATTATTGACAAAAATGAGTTAACAGATGCAATTTTACAAGGTTTTATTTCTTCAGTATCTTTTGAGGAAGAAGAGCTTGATTCTTTTGATTCAGAATCAAAAAATGGTTTGAGAGGAGATTGAAAAGATAGTTAATGAAGAGTTCTGAAAAAAGAATAGAAAAACAGTATAAGCAGAGTCAAGATAAAAAAAATGAAAAAAAAATGATACAATTATTACTAATCGCTAAAATTTAGCAGAAAAATAAAAATTCATTACATATAAGGAGGGGTTAAATCATGAATCGAATGTTATTAGAAGAAATGTTACAAAAAATGAAAAAAGATTTACAGAAAGGAAAAGATATTGGGAATTTGAAGATTGGGGCACTTTATGCTTTGGGTAATCAGTTAGATGCAATTTACTATTTTATGGGGCATGAATTGGGAGGTGCTCTACATGCAGAGGAATTACCTCATGAACCACTTATTCCTGCACTAGAGAAAATTTCTCAGCAATATCATTTAGGTACGTTCTATGTGTTGGAAGAAAATAAAGAACATATTACATTTGAGTTAGATCAATGCAATTCATGTAAAGATATAGAGATTCCTCGAATGGCAATTCCACAAGGATTTTGCTCTTTTGAAGCAGGATTATATGCGGGTTTGGTAGAAAAAATGACTGGTAAGCATTGTTTTGCTCAAGAATTAGAGTGTCGATTACAAGGAAAGACAGATCGATGTAAATTTATGATCGTAATTCCTCAAGATTAAATCTTGATCACTCATAAATCACCGATTCTATTAACAATGAAGTAATTACTATTGATCTCTTGATCTTTAATTTGGTCGAAAAACGAAATCTTTTTTTATTCAAAGTTACTGTAATTAAAGGTAGAACGTTATATAATTGTGTAAGAATGTGAAAATAATAATGGAGAGAAAAAAATGAGTAGAGACGATAAAGTAGTGGCATTTATATTACTAGTGACTGATTCAAGTGCCACCCAGCAAATATTCCAAGATGTAAAAAAGATAGATAAAGTGAAAGAAGTGCATATGATTTATGGTGATTATGACTTAATAATAAAGGTTGAATTAAGCAATTTGCAGGAAATGACTGCTTTTATGATGCAATTGCGTAAAGATTTTGCAATTAAGAAATCTTCTACATTAATCACATTATCAGAAGATTCTGGCGAATTTTAATATATTAAAAATTTTTTATCTTTTTATTTCTTTTTTTTTTACTTCAATTAATCAAAACCATAATGTATTAAAAGATGGTATCTTCCTTCCATGTCTTGCTTTAGAATATTGTTTTCTTCCATTACTTGTAGTATCTTTTCTAAATCGTTTTGAGAAATAAGTGTAGATTTACGAAATTCTATTTCAACAGGAGGTTTATCATGTTTTTTCTCGAAATGAGATGTTTTTGATAAACCCAAATTTTCTAACGTATCTAACTTCTTTTTTGTTTCATTATATGTTGTAGTTAGCTTATTTTGAATAATTTTCTCTTTTTGATTATTGTTTATTTTTGATTTTAATAATTCCTGAGTTTTATTTATATATGGAAGTAAATGTCCTGGATCTAGGGGGCCATATCGTAATAAAAGGAATATAATTAATTTTTCAAATGATTCTTCATGCCTAATAAGCCATTCTAAGGATTGTTTCATATCTATTTCTTTATTCTTTAATTCAGTTATTTCCTCAGCTAATTTATTTAAAACAGCATCTCTTGCTTTGAATACAGATTGAGAAAGTTGGAATAATCTTATAAGTTGACTTTTTAATTGTTCTTCTTCATTTACATCAGTAACAACACTATTCATGGTGTTAACTATATCGAAAAAATCATTTTCATCTTCAAATTCAGAAAGAATAAGGACAATTACTTTTTCAAGAGTTTCATTGCCTACTGACACTGCGTGAAATCTTCCATCCTTGAGAGTGAGTAGACCATTACTAAATGTATGTGATATTTGTAGTAGTTGCACCAAATTTGTGGGAACTTCAAGCGTTCCAGGATATTTAAATGAGATAATTCCACCTTCGAATGCATCCCAATCAATGATTACAATTCCACGCGGCACTTTAATCTCCTTAATGAACAATTACAAATGGGATCCTAAAGGATTTACCTAAAAAAAAATTAAGTATCATATGACTCCATTAAAGGAAGAAGTCCCGACTATTACTTTTAATGATGAAAAGATAGAATTTATTGATGCACATGCTCATTTACTCTGGCCTTCATTGCTTCCTAATATAAATCATATAATCTCTGCTGCTGCAATGAACCATGTTTATCGAATTATTAATATTGGCATTAATTATGATGATTTAATGGCGTGTTTAAATCTTCAAGAAAAATTCATTAATGTATTTAATGTAGTTGGCCTTCATCCAGAGGAATCAATTAAAGAAAATACAAATTGGGCATCATTTAAAGATGCATTATTTAAATATAAAGATAAATTTGTTGGAATTGGAGAAATTGGGCTAGATTATTGGGAGACAAAAGATTTAACACTCCGAAAACAACAAGAAGAATTTTTTAGGCGACAATTGGATCTAGCTCAAGAGCTTCAGAAACCTGTGGTTATTCATTGTCGGAATGCAGAAAAGCAAGCTATTAAGATTTTATTAGAGTCCCAATATCAAGATATTCCTGGAGTTTTATTGCATTGTTTTGGAGGTGCTCAAAAATATTTAGACATTGCATTAACTCAAGATAATTGGATGTTTACTATACCCACTTCGGTTGTTTATAAAAAAATTCATAGGATATTAGCAATGAAAGTTCCTTTAGAACAGATTTTGCTCGAAACTGATTCTCCTTTTTTAAAACCCTATTCTTCGTTGTCTTACAATGAACCTCAATATGTAGTGTATGCAGCGCAAGAGATCGCCTATCTGAAGGAAATTTCTCTTGATGATGTAGCATTTCAGACTACAATCAATAGTGAAAAATTCTTTAACCTTCCGTCGAGAATTAAATAAAATTAAATTCTTGTACTATTAATTAGCGAAATAATGAAAAAAAGCTCTCTTACTAACAAATATTGAATAAAAAAAACAAGAATTAATCTGTGTGAATCTATTGTGCCTATCTATTATGTTTATATTTTAAAATGTGTGAATAGGATAACTGGAAATGTTTCTTTATATACCGGTTCTACTCAAGATCTTATGGTTAGATTTGAACAGCATCAAAAAGGGAAAGGGGCGCGTTACACACGAGGAAAAGATATAGAATTAGTTTATTTTGAGACTTTTCTAACTCGTAGTGAAGCTATGAAAAAAGAATATGCAATTAAACAATTAAGTAAGGATCAAAAATGGGATTTGATAAAAAATTTTCAGTTTAGGATCAATTCTGAAAAGGAAAATAGAATTAAAATGCTTCACGAAAAAAAAATTAAAAATAAAATAGAAAATAAAGAACCTGGAGTAAATGAAATAGGTGATAATGAATGAGTCCAAATGCTATTGTTCTCTGCTTAATTGGTTTACCTGCTTCAGGAAAGAGTTATTTTGCAGCTAATATTAAGCAAAATTCTAATATTAGAAAAATTTGCGAACCTATAATCATTATTGATATTGACAAAATTCGTAAGGAATTATTCGGAGATAAATTTTATCCAGAAAGGGAAGAAATTGTCATTGCAGAAAAGAAAAAGCAAATTGAAACTATATTACAAGATATTAATAAGAAAAAAACACAAACCAGTGATATAAATAATTCAACAAAATTGAAATTACCTCTTATAATCTTGGATGATATGCACTATCTTAATTCAATGCGGAGAGATATCCTTCATTTAGCAAAAAAGATGAATGCATATTATTTTTCTATTTTTTTAGATACTTCTCTCGAATCTTGCTTAAGGTGGAATGATAAACGAGAGTTTCATATACCACCCAATGTAATTCAACGGATTGCAAAAAAATTCGACCAACCGGGAAAGAAATATGCTTGGGATAATCCAAATATGGTTTTTTCACCTGAAAATGACGATGTATCGATATTTTTAGAAAAATTAAGCAAAGAATTTCAAAAAATTTTTTTTTCAAACCCAAATCTATCTCAATTAAATAAAAGCAACTTATTTATGAAAAAAAAAATCCCTTTTCCCTCCATTAAGTCTTTAAACAAAAATAAAAATAACCAAAATAACCAAAATAACCAAAATAACCAAAATAACCAAAATAACCAAAATAACCAAAATAACCAAAATAACCAAAATAACCAAAATAACCAAAATAACCAAAATAACCAAAATAATAAAAATATTAATTCAATAAAAAACCAACTAGATATTCAAACGAGAGTATTATGGAATCAAATTATTCAAGGATATGTTGAACCTGAAATATATAAACAATTGGTTGATTTTCTTTATAAATTACAAAATATGCGCATAAATAAATCAAAAATACACCATGTAAAAAAAAACTTTAAACAAAAAATAAACATAATAGAAAATAAAGATTCTATATCAATTACTACAAAAAGCAATTTAATTAGTTTTTCTCCTTCTTTTTTACAGTTTTTTATTTCATTAAGAAAGATTTTTTTAAAATGGCTAATTCAAAATTCGATAAATACAGTTTCAACGGAAATTTTATTCACTTTTTTACTTGATTCGTTATATTCCAGATCCCCAAAATTTTAACCCTTTCATTTCTTTATTATGTTGATACATATGGCAATGAGTGGCATGGCACCAACAGAAGATGATCGACCGATGAAAACCCTTCGGGTTGAAGAAATTGCAAAAAGTTCAGCTGGTCGATTTATGTGCAGAATGGATACTAGTGTAATTCGTGAATTGGGGCTGACTCCTGGAGAAATAATTGAAATAATAGGAAAAAAAACTACCGCAGCCATTCTTTTTCCTTCTTCTGAAAGTGTGAAGGAAATTATACGGATTGACGGATTAACACGCCGTAATGCAGGTGTGGGGATTGGGGAATATGTGAAAGTACGTAAATGTTATTATAAAATTGCAAGTAAAGTTGTATTAAGCCTTATTCAATCAGATTTAAAATTATCTTCTACAACACACCAAATAAAACTGAATTTATTAAACAAACCTTTAAAAATTGGAGATATAATAAATATTTCAGGATCAAATTTAGCTAAAAAGGAGTCTGGTGAAGGACCATATAAAGAATTACGTGAAATGATGCCGTTTCTTAAAACTCCAACTGTTTCAATAGGTGAAGTAAAATTTGCAGTTGTGGAAACCAATCCAAAAGGAATTGTTCAAGTTCAAAATTCTACTAAAATTGAAATCAAAGAAGGCTTTGTTGCTACGAATTCTATGGGAGAAATTACAACATACGATGATATTGGTGGTCTTGGTGATGAAATTCAACGTGTGCGTGAAATGGTTGAATTACCTTTAAAACATCCAGAGTTATTTCATAGAGTAAATATTGATCCCCCAAAAGGAGTTTTACTTCACGGACCCCCAGGAACAGGTAAAACATTAATGGCGCGTGCAGTATCACAAGAAGCAAATGCAACTTTTATCACAATCAATGGTCCCGAAATTATGAGTAAATTTTATGGGGCATCTGAAGAGCGACTTCGGAAAATATTCAAAGAAGCTGAAGATAAGGCGCCTACAATTATTTTTATTGATGAAATAGACTCGATTGCTCCAAAACGAGAAAATGTTTCTGGTGAAGTTGAACGCCGCGTTGTTGCCCAACTATTAAGTTTAATGGATGGTTTGAAAGGTCGAGGGCGAATCATTGTAATTGGAGCAACAAATCGGGTGAATTCTATTGATGAAGCTCTTCGCCGACCTGGAAGATTTGATCGAGAAATCGAATTAAAGGTTCCTGATCAAGATGGAAGAAAGGAAATTTTCTTAATTCATACTCGAGGCATGCCTTTACATGAAGATGTTGATCTTGATGAATATGCGCGCCAAACCCATGGGTTTGTTGGGGCTGATATAATGGCCGTAGCTCGAGAAGCAGCAATTTCATCCTTACGGAAAATTTTACCGAATATAGATCTGGATAAACCTATACCATCAGAGATATTAGAAAGTCTACGAATAACTGATGATGATTTTCAAAGTGCCCTTACAATGGTTGAACCAAGTGCCATGCGAGAAGTAATGATTGAAGTTCCAGACATTAAATGGGATGAAGTAGGTGGACTTGATAGTGTAAAGCAAGAATTAAAAGAAAGTATTGAATGGCCTTTAAAATATCCTCATTTATATAAAAAAGCGGGCATTAGAGCAGTCAATGGTGTTTTATTATTTGGACCTCCAGGATGTGGAAAAACAATGTTGGCTAAAGCTGTTGCAACCGAATCTGAATTGAATTTTCTTACTGTGAAAGGTCCTGAGATTTTTTCAAAATGGGTTGGAGAAAGTGAAAAAGCCATTAGAGAAATCTTTAGAAAAGCTCGACTTTCAGCCCCCTCGATTATATACTTTGATGAGATTGATGCAATTGCCGCCAATAGGGGAGGCGGGATGGGCTCATCTGGTTCTAATGTTGGTATGCAAGTAGTCAACCAAATATTGGTAGAAATGGATGGAATTGAAGATCGTAAGGGTGTTATTGTTGTTGCCAGTACAAATCGACCAGACATACTAGATCCTGCATTACTTCGACCGGGACGCTTTGATCGTTTAATTTATGTTCCAGCTCCTGATCTAAAATCTCGAATAAAGATTTTAGATGTTCATACAAAGAATATGCCACTTTCAAAAGAAGCTAAAGCGAATCTTCACTCTATTGCTGAACGAACTGAGTTATATAGTGGTGCAGATTTGGAAAATGTTATCAGAGAAGCGGGTATGCAAGCAATTCGGGAAAAATTGGAGGATTTTGAGACAATTGAATATTCTCACCTTGAATTTGCACTTTCAAAAATTGCTGCTTCATTAACACCAGATTTGATTCAAAAATATAATGAAATCTCCGAAACTCTTTCACGACAACGAATTCGTGCTGCCGCACCATTCAAAGAACCAGGATTATTTTCATAGTTTGATTAATTTAGTAGTAATGATCAGACCTGTTCATCAATATTGATCAAATTTTGAATATTATCCAATATTATCTTTTTTTTGGAGGATAACTGTTTTATGAATTTTTCTACTTGGACCAACCACTTAATTGATGCCGGAAAAAAAGCATTTTATGCATTAACTGATATTTACGGAACTGAATTGGCTCGACGTAAACTTTCAGTGGGTGCTGGAGGAGATATAACTGCATATATCGATAAAGTTGCTGAAAATATAATTATTTCTTCGTTGGAGTCATTAAAAAAGCCATTTGTAATGATTTCTGAAGAGATAGGTATATATTTTTGGGATGGTAATAATCGACATACAATCTCTTCTTTAGATAAAATTAATTTAGATGATTACCCGCCATTATATATTATTTTAGATCCAGTTGATGGTTCAAGTAATGCAATGCGGGGAATTCCTTTTTCATGTGTATCAATTGCAATAGCCACTCAACCGCGTATCTCAGCAATAGAAATTGGCGTATTGATCAGTCTTCAAACAGGGGATGAGTATGTTGCTGAAAAGGGAAAAGGTGCGTATCTTAATGGCAAAAAGATTTTTAGCTCACTTATTACTGATATTCATAAAGCTGTACTAGGAACTGACTTAGATTCATCTGAAATGTGTAAAGATTTAATTATTCAAAATGAGAATCTCTTTCGATCTGTTTCAAAACGACGAATTCTAGGATCATGTGCTTTAGAACTTGGTTTTATCTCAGCTGGATTCATGGATTTATATTTTGATGTGCGGGGAGTTCTTCGGATTGTTGATATTGCAGCTGGAATTTTAATACTTTCAGAAGCAGGTGGATTTATCATGAATTCAAAAGGTGAATCAATATCAGATGAAATATTTACATTAAAATCTAAATATAATCTTATTGCAGGTTGTCCAGGATTATATTCAATCATGGTCAAAATATTGAAAAATTCTTAATATTTACCATTTTTAACAATTTAATTTTACAAAAAATTATTAAAAAATTAAAAATAATCAAAATTCTATCGACCAGCTAATGCTATAGCAATGATTACAGAGATTAATACAACTAATATTATACTGTAGGCAATCCACTGTCTTTTTGCTATAACTTTTTGATTTCGATTTCTTTTTCGTGGACGTCGAGTTGGTGCTGGGCTCATATTCAAATATCTCCAAATTTTTTAATTATTTTAAGTTTTAGGTATATTTTTTGATGTCTTTTTTAATCAGATCTTTTTGTTATTTTACTGAGAATTAATTTTTTCAGAAATTGTAGAATCTGATTCTGCAAAAGGTTTTTCTGCTTGCTTAATTTCGAGAAATTTCTTCTCTTCCTTTTTGACTTCTTCAATTTCTTCTGCTGTCATATTCCTAAATAACTCTATTAAAACTACTCGGTTGTGGCTCATGAGAATTCTTGGATATAAATCTTCTTTTCTGTACATACCATCGGGTATGGATTCTTCTAAAGTATATAATTTTCGTTCTTTAATCAATTCCCCAAAATATTTTTTGTAAGTTTCATGATAACCATATATTTCATTTCCGACAATGACCATTTCACGAATAGAGTTTTCTGGTACCTCTAATTTTTCTAATGTTAGCAATATTTTTTCAAGAGACATTTCTTCTAGTAAAGCTTCATCTTCTACTCGACCTTCATATGCTGGCCCAGTCTGTTCTTCTTCATAATCTATCGCTTCTTCCAATCCAATCAAGATTTTAAACGCTTTAGGTTCATCATCTTCTTCAATAGTAGAAATTTTAATTGCAGGACCGATTTTGTCTCTAATTCTTGTAGCGGCATTTGCCGCGATAAATTTCATTCTAGTACTTGCTTGAGAACCTGCCCAAATAAAAGATCTAAATGTTTTAGGTTGAATAAAATAAAGAACTACATCTGATTTTAATAATTGTGATATTTCTACATTTTCATCTAAGTCAAGTTCTTCAAATTCCGCTTTTTCGTCATTTAACTGGAATATTCGGATTTTATTTTTGTTATCATCAGAATTTGGGTCTTCCACAGTCGTTCTTCTTCTTTTTATTTTTCTTTCTTAATAAATTTTGTTAGTTCCTTTAGTGATTAAAAAATCATTTCATTATTCTTAGCGAACGCATTTTAAAAAGATTTAAAATTATCAATAACGAATTTAAAATATCTTTAGGAAAAAAATGATCCATTTAATTAATAATTGGATTAATTATGATCCTTTTACTTAATATTTAGAAAATTTGTGATCATTTTCCAACATTAAGAAGGAATACTCATGACACTAGTTATAGATTATAATCTTAGAGAGAAATTTCTCAGATTTAATGTCTCATTAAATTCTTGTTATCAATGTGCGACTTGCAGTGGTATTTGCCCTGTTGCTCGAATTACAGATGGTAAATTTAATCCTAGGAAAATAATTGAAGCTGCTTTATTAGGATTAAAAGAACAGCTAATTGAGTTGCAACAACCGAATGTGTGGTATTGTCTAACATGTCAAAAATGTGTGGAAAGTTGTCCTCAGAAAGTAGAACTAGTTGAAATTTTTGATGTAATTAAAAACACCATTGTTAGGAACGGAAAAATACCTGAAGCATATAATTCTCAAGCTAAAACCATATTCCAAACAGGAGTTGCTTTACCTTTTTCTGATGCAATTTTGAAACGTAGAAAGAAGTTAGGACTTGAAAAATATAAAACTGCAGATATAAACGAAATTCAGACTCTATTAACCAATATTGGATTCAAGAAATTAATAAGATTTGAAGATATTGATTCAGACATGTCAAAGGAGAATGAAGAAGGGGATAAATAATGTTAAATTCAAGTGAGAAAATAGAAAAAAAAGTAGATTTGCAAAAAATTTCAAATATTGAGAAAAACAGTCCCAAAGTAAATGAGCACAAGTTATTTTTAGGGTGTGTTATTCCTGCTCGTCTTCCATTTATTGAAAGTTCTGCAAAGAAAGTATTTGATAAATTAGATATTCCTATGTCAAATATAGAAAATGCGTCATGTTGCCCTGATCCTACTGGAATTTCTGCTGTTGATCAAACTACTTGGTTAACATTAGGTGCAAGAAATTTGACCTTAGTAGATAACCAGAAAAACGATATTGTCAGTTTGTGTTCCGGATGTGTTGAGACATTAAAGATGGTTGATCATATTTTAGCTAAAGAACCAAAGAAAAGAGAAGAAATAAATTTAAATTTAGCAAAGATAGATAGAAGATTAGATGGAAGGGTAGATGTAAAGCATGCTGCTCAAATTATGTATGAAAATCTTGATTTAATCAAATCTAAAATTACTAATCCGCTAAAAGGATTAAAAGTTGCAGTACATTACGGTTGTCACTTTTTAAGTCCATCTGATGTTATTCAATGGGATGATCCTTTTGAACCAACCACAGTTGATGAAATAATTAATACTTTAGGTGCAGAAAGTTTAGACTATGATAGAAAACTGCAATGTTGTGGAAATCCTTTATTAAAAACTGATAAAGATCTCAGTTATGAATTGCTTTATCAAAAGCTATTAGAAATGAAAAAAGCAGGAGTCCATGTAATTACAGTTGTTTGTCCTTCTTGTTTCTTGCAATTTGATTATCAACAAAAGACAGTAAATAAAATATATGGAACTGACTTTAAAATTCCTGTATTATATTTGACAGAATTAGTTGCTCTCGCTTTAGGATTTAGTGATAAGGAAATTAGCTTAAAATTTCATGGTATTAAACCAAAGAAAATTTTGGAAGAACTAAATTTAATTGAAAATCAATAAGATAGGAACAGAAGTGAGTAAAATTGGAAGAGCACACAAAAAGAGTGATGATCATCGGAGGTGGAATTGCAGGAATTCAAGCATCTCTCGATTTAGGTGATATGGATTATCAAGTTGATCTGATTGAACAAAAACCGTGCATTGGGGGTAGAATGGCTCAGTTAGATAAGACTTTACCAACCAATGACTGTTCAATTTGTATACTTGCCCCAAAACTCTCTGATTGCTTTCGTCACCCCAAAATTAAAATTCATTCTTTAACTCAAATTGAAGATGTGAAAAAGATTGGAAAAATATTTGATGTAACATTAAAGCGACAAGCGAGATTTGTTGATGAGGGTGCATGCATTAATTGTGGGCAATGTGTTGCAAAATGTCCTGTTAAAGTCGATGATCAATTCGATATGGAAATGAGAAAACGGAAAGCTATTTACTTGTATTATCTACAAGGAATTCCAGCAGTTATGGCAATTGATAAGGAACACTGCTTACGCTTGAAAAATTTGGATAAAAATAAAGAAGTCTGTGGTCTTTGCCAAAAGGTTTGCCCAAAAGATGCTATAGATTTTATGCAAACTGATCAGTTATATCATTTAAAGACTGATGCAATTATCGTTGCAACTGGATCAAATCAATATGATCCAAGTCCTTTGCATCTTTATGGTTATAAAAATTACAAGAATGTAATTACTGGTTTAGAATATGAACGAATGATTAGTGCCTCTGGTCCAACTAGTGGTCACATACGAAGATTATCGGATAATATGCCTCCAAAGACGATTGCATTTATACAATGTGTAGGATCACGGGATATACGTACAAATTCATATTGTTCATCAATTTGTTGTACATATTCAACAAAACACGCAATTTTATCAAAAGAACATGACTCTGAATTACAATCATATATTTTTTACATAGATCTTAGAGCTGGTGGGAAAAACTTTCAAAAATATGTAGAACGAGCGAAAAATGAATATAATGTCAAGTATATTCGAGGTAAAGTGGCTGAAATTAAAATTGATGAAAATGATAATCCTATTCTGTATTATGAAGATTTGAATACATTTGAAATAAAAACAAAAAAAGTCAATTTGGTTATATTGGCTTCAGCTATGATCCCAACAAAAAATTCGGATAAAATAGCAAGTATATTAGATTTAGAATTAGATGAATTTAATTTTATAAAAACTAATATCGAAACTCCTGTTAGCACTAATGTTACTGGAATATTTGCGTGCGGAACTTGCCTTGGCCCTATGGATATTCCTCATTCTGTTGTGAATGCTTCAGGGGCAGCTGCAAAAGCCTCAGAATATTTATATAAATTGAATCGGTGATAATTATGAATGAAAAAGAAGAAATTCGTATCGGTGTTTTCATTTGTCATTGTGGGACAAATATCGGCGGCATTTTAGATGTTCCCTCTTTAATTGAATATGCTAAAACCTTGGATAATGTGGTTTTCACCCAAAGAAATTTATATACATGTTCTGAAACCGGATTATCAGCAATTAAAAAAGGAATTAAGGAAAATAAATTAAATCGCGTGGTAGTTGCAGCTTGTACTCCGCGCACTCATGAACCTTTATTTCAAGGTATTTGCAAAGAAATGGGACTAAACCCTTATTTCTTTGAATTTGTTAATATTCGCGAGCAATGTTCTTGGGTTCATCAAATGGATCACGAAAAGGCGACTTCAAAAGCCCGCGATTTAATTCGAATGGGTGTAGCCAGAGCAAGTTTATTAGAAGCACTCGAAAAACATCAAATCGATGTTAAACCATCTGCCTTAGTTATTGGTGGAGGAATTAGTGGAATGAGTGCTGCTGAAGTATTAGCAAATCAAGGATTTCAAACAATTATTGTAGAAAAAAAAACGCAATTAGGCGGTCAATTACTTACCCTTCATAAATTATTTCCGAATAACATGGATCCCCAACAAATATTAAGAAAAAGGGATGAAATACTTTCCAATCCTTTGATTAAAGTATACACCTCTTCAGAAATTTCATCTATTGAGGGATATATTGGAAATTTTGATATTAAAATTCAATCTACTGAAAAGAAAATAGGAGAGGAGTCAAAACAAGAGAGACATGTGAAGGTTGGAGCTATTATTGTCGCTACAGGGGCGGATGTATTAAAACCTAAAGGCTATTTTAATTATAATGGCAAACGGGTTATTACACAGAAAGAATTAGAAGAATTACTAAAACAAGATCAATTTTCTTATCGGAAAGTAGTAATGATTCAATGTGTAGGGTCTAGAATACCTGAACGACCATATTGTTCTACAATTTGTTGTATGACTGCTATGAAAAACGCACGAATTATTAAAAAGAATAATCCAGATACAGAGATCTTTATTTTAAACCGTGATATTTATACTTCTGGAACATATCAAGAAGAATTTTATCGAGACACTCGAAAGGAAGGAATTATTTTTTCTCGATACGATGAAACACATCCTCCAGATGTTACTGATCATAGCGTTATTTACTACAACTCCTCCCAAAATGGTAATATTGAGATTGAATGTGATTTAGTGGTGTTATCCACTCCTTTAATTCCATATCCAGAGAGCGAATCACTTTCTAAAATGCTAAAAGTTCCAATCGATGAGTATGGATTTTTCCTTGAAGCTCACATAAAATTACGACCTGTAGATTTTTCAAATGATGGAATATTCGTATGTGGTACTTGTAGATGGCCCGGTAATATTCCAGAATCTATTTCACAAGGTTATGCTGCAGCTTCCAGAGCCAGTCGGATACTAAGAAAAGGGAAATTTAGTGTTGAAGGAGGAACTGCATGGATTGATCAAGATAAATGTATTCAATGTGAAGTTTGTCTGAAAAAATGTAATTATAAAGCGATTTCAAGAGATGAAGATGATAAGGTGGTCGTTACTGCAGTATTGTGTAAAGGATGTGGTGCATGCGCTACGACATGTCCCGAACATGCTATTGTAATGCGACATTTTACCGATAATCAAATTGAATCTCAGATTGCAGCACTATTGGAGGGGGCAACAAGTGACTGAAAGTAAGGATAACATTGAGCCAAATAATAAATCTGAAGTTAAAAAAGACTTTGAGCCTAAAATATTAGGATTTTTATGTAATTGGTGCTCTTATGCTGGAGCAGATTTAGCTGGAGTCAGTAGACTTCAATATCCTCCAAATATTCGTGTAATTAGAGTTATGTGTAGCGGTCGGGTTGATCCTGTTTTCGTTGCTGATGCTCTTTTGAAGGGAATTGATGGGATTCTAATACTTGGTTGTCATTTAGGTGATTGTCACTATGGTGAAGGAAATTACGAAGCTAAAGCAAATTATGAAATGCTTCAAATTTTATTAAAAAATATCGAGTTAGAAAAGAGGGTTGAATTAAATTGGGTTTCAGCTGCTGAAGGCACATATTTTAGCCAAATTGTATCCGATTTTACTGAAAACATAAGGACAATGGGACCTTCCCCACTTTCACCCAAAAATATAGATTTTCCAGATAAATCTCTGATTTTAAAGATGGAAGCAATTAAGCGAGTCGTATCAGATGGAAGAATTCGGAAATTGGTTGGAAGGGAACGAAGTATTTTAAATTTAGGAAATGCTTATGAAGAAAATGTCGATGAAGATAAATATGCTAAAATATTGGGAGAGGCAGTTCAAACTGAATACATCCGTAATTATATTTACGTAACTCTTAAAAATAATCCCAGTTCTGTACGAGAGCTCTCAATAAAACTTAAACTCGAATCAAGCGAAGTTTTAAGCCATATATTAGTTTTACGGCAGAGGGGCTTGGTTAATTTAACAACAATTAAGGATTTGAGTCCAATATATATTGCAATTGAATAAGGTGAAGTAATGTGGAAAAAATTGGTGCAGTTTTAGTTGTCGGAGGTGGAATTGCTGGAATTCAATCATCATTGGATCTAGCAGAATCCGGATTTAAAGTCTATTTACTTGAAAAAAGCGCAGGTATTGGAGGTGTTATGTCTCAATTAGACAAGACATTTCCAACCAATGATTGTTCGATGTGTATACTTTCACCAAAACTCGTAGAGACTGGGCGCAATCCAAATATAAATCTTATAATTAACTCACAAATTCTTGGTTTAGAGGGCGAAGCGGGGAATTTTCAAGTTCGTTTATTAAAAAATCCACTATATATTAACCAAGATGCTTGTACTGGATGTGGAGTTTGTGCTCAAGAATGTCCCATGGAAAGTATCGATGTATATAATGAAAAAATGGTCATCAATCATGCAATATCTGTAAAGTATCCCCAATCTGTTCCTTTGATTTTTTCTATCGATAAGGAAAAATGTATCGGTTGTGGAATATGCCAAAGTGTTTGTAAGGCACATGCAGTAGAATACACTCAAGAAAAGATTGAAGAAGTAATTAATGTTGGTGCAATTATCTTAGCTCCTGGTTTTGACGAATTTGATCCTACTCCATTAAAAATGTATGGATATGGAAAGTATAAAAATGTTGTATCAAGTATTGAATTTGAACGAATTTTAAGTGCTAGTGGCCCTTATTCAGGAATGGTTTTACGGCCTTCTGATGGAGAAATTCCTGAAAAGGTTGCATTTATTCAGTGCATCGGATCAAGAGATGTTCATCATGCTCATCCGTACTGTTCTTCTGTTTGCTGTATGTACACAGCAAAAGAAGCTGTAATCGCCAAAGAACATCAACACCAAGTTAATCCTACAATTTTCACAATGGACATAAGAGCCTACGGTAAAGATTTTGATAAGTATATTGATAGAGCTAAAGATGAATATGGAATCAAATATATACGCTCCCGGATTTCTTCCATTGTTGAAAATCCTGATAATGATAATTTGTTCTTAAATTATGAAGCTGAAGATGGCACAATAAAAACTGAAGAATATAACATGGTTGTTCTTAGTGTTGGTTTAACTCCTCCATCTGATGCGATAGAATTAAGCAAAGTATTAGGTATTGAACTTAATGAATATAATTTCTGTCAAACAGATAATTTCGAACAATCTAAAACATCAAAACCAGGAATTTTTGTATGTGGAGCATTTAGTGCACCAAAAGATATTCCTGAAAGTGTTATTCAAGCAAGTGCAAGTGCTGCACATGTAAATATGTTATTAAACTCTGTTCGAAATACGCTTATCACAAAGAAAGAATTACCTCTTGAAAAAAATGTTCAAGGAGATCCCCCAAAAATCGGTGTATTCATTTGTCACTGTGGGATCAACATCGGAGGGGTCGTTGATGTGCCTGGAGTGGTTGAATATGCGAGTAAACTGGAGAATGTAGAATATTCTGAAGATAATCTTTATACATGTTCTGCAGATACTCAACAAAAAATAGTCGAAAGTGTTCAAACTCATGATTTAAATAGAGTCATTGTAGCGTCTTGCACTCCTCGAACACATGAACCGCTTTTCCAGCAAACACTACAAGAAGCTGGGTTAAATCCATATCTTTTTGAAATGGCAAACATCAGAGATCAATGTAGTTGGGTACATATGCATGAACCTGAAGCAGCTACTCAGAAAGCAAAAGATTTGGTTAGAATGGCTGTGGCTAAGGCGAATAAAATTGAACCGCTCAAAAGAACTATTTTAAAAATGTCACATAAGGTTTTAGTAATTGGCGGTGGAATTTCTGGCTTAACTGCTGCCTTAGGATTTGCAAAACAAGGATTTCATACTTATATCCTTGAGAAAACTAATGAATTGGGAGGATTTGCAAAAAATATTCATGAAATGCTAACACATGAGAGTGTTCAAGATTATATTTCAAATCTGATTAATCAAACAAATTCAAATCCTAAATTGGATGTATACTTGGGAACCGAAATTGAATCGATCGATGGATTCATTGGAAATTTTAAAACAACCATCCATTATATTGATAACGGTGAACGAAAAGAAACAACTTTGGAGCATGGTATTATCATAGTTGCTACTGGTGGTGTACCTTATGAACCTACAGAATATTTATATTCTAAAGATCCAAGAGTAATTACTCAAATCGAGTTTGAAAAACAATTATTCAAGAAAGATATTGGATCAGATGTTCAGAAAATTGTGATGATTCAATGTATCGGCTCTCGAAATGATGAATATCCATATTGTAGTCGAGTTTGTTGCTCTGAAGCCATTAAAAATGCATTAAAACTTAAAGAATTATATCCAAAAAAGGAAGTAATTATCCTTTATCGTGATATACGCACTTATGGTCTTAAGGAAAAATTCTATCGGGAAGCTCGAATTAAAGGTGTTTTATTTATCCGCTTTGAACCTGAATCCCTTCCTGAGCTTGAAAATATAAATAACAAATTAATTCTTCATGTAAGCTCACCCAATATTGGCTCACTTGACTTATTTCCAGATCTTTTAGTATTAAGTGTAGGAATCAGGCCTCCTTATGAATCTAATGAAAAATTGGCACCCATGTTGAAAGTTCCACTTAATGATGATAAATTTTTCTTAGAAGCACATGTTAAACTTCGACCTGTAGATTTTGCAACAGAGGGAATTTTTCTATGTGGTTTAGCTCATTCTCCCCGAACCATTGATGAATCAATTATGCAAGCTAATGCAACTGTTTCCCGTGCTTTAACATATTTGAGTAAAGATGAAATTGAAACAGAAGGTATTGTAGCATCAATTAATGCTGTAAAGTGTTCTGGTTGCGGTTTATGCATAGAAATTTGTGCATATAATGCTATAACGATGAATGAGGATCGAAATATTGCTGAGATAAATTCTGCCTTATGTAAAGGATGTGGTGCTTGTGCAGCTAGTTGTCGAGGTTCAGCCATAGATTTATTCGGATTTACCAATGAGGAAATATATCTCGTTATTAACGAGCTAAAATAGTGGAGG
This sequence comes from Candidatus Harpocratesius sp., assembly GCF_054039255.1. Classification (NCBI taxonomy): domain Archaea; kingdom Promethearchaeati; phylum Promethearchaeota; class Promethearchaeia; order Promethearchaeales; family Promethearchaeaceae; genus Candidatus Harpocratesius; species Candidatus Harpocratesius sp. The sequence goes on along the minus strand of NZ_JBPLBG010000014.1, from coordinate 46,344 downwards.
GCCATAGATTATGAATTCAAATAATATAAAAAATCAAGAAAACATGCATAATAATATAAAAAATAAAGAAAAGCAAGCCGTAGATATCAAGAATATTGGGCAAGCATCTATTTTGGAAGAAGAGGAAATTAATAAGATTAAAAATAATAACGAATTGAGCACACTTAATGAAATTGAAATTACTAATACTTCAGATGAATCGTGGGAACCAAAAATTCTGGCTTTTCTATGCAATTGGTGCAGTTATGCAGGTGCTGATCTCGCAGGGGTAAGCAGAATTCAATATCCCCCTAATGTTCGAATTGTTCGAGTACCATGCTCAGGTCGAATTAATCCACTTTTTATTTTGAAAAGTTTGCAAGTCGGATGGGATGGGGTCCTTGTTAGTGGTTGTCATCCAGGCGATTGTCATTACATATCTGGAAATTATTATGCACGCCGAAAATTTTCCATAATCGAAGATCTTTTAGAATTCATGGGAATTGAGAAAGGACGTGTTAATTTTTCATGGGTATCTGCTGCTGAAGGAGTCGCTTTTGCAAAATTTATTAAAAAGGTTACTGAACAAGTAAAGAAATTGGGTCCCAATCGACTTTTTACCCAAATGAAGAGTGGGGGTGATTAAAATGGAACAAAAAGAAGAGAATAAAGAAATAGAAAAAATTGGAAAAATGGAAGAAATACAAAATTCACTGAAAAGAATTGTAAAGCAGATTCTACTAGAAGAAGAAGTGGAGTATATTTTAGGATTTGAACCCGGGCCTTTACCATTAACTGCAGCACCTCTATTTATTGAATCAGAAGATGATATTGAGCGCTTAATTTGGACAGAATACTGTAATTTAAATCTTGTAAAATTTCTTTTAGAACAACCTCATACCAAAAAAGTAGGAATTATTTTAAAAAACTGTGAGATTCATTCATTAATTGTTTTAATAAATGAGAAGCAAATTAAACGAGAAGATGTTATTATCATCGGTGTACCTTGTGATTATGGAATTATTGATTTAAATAAAATTAAGAAAATAATTGGAAATCCTGAAATAGTTAAGGGAAGTATTAAAGGAACTAAGATTAAAATATTGACTCATAAAGAAGAACAAATCATAAATTTTGATAAAATTCTATCTGATTCTTGCTTATTCTGTAAAAACAAAATACCTGATGAATTTGATTACCAAATTGAAGTTTCTGCCAATAAACTAACAGTTAATTCTGAAGAATTAATTAAGTATCAAGATATTGATGAGTATCAAGATGTTATTGAATTTGAAGCAAAATCTTCCCAAGAAAGATGGAATTATTTTACGAATGAATTGGAAAAATGTACTTTATGTATGGCTTGTAGGAATGCTTGTCCTCTATGTTATTGCAAAATATGTTTCATAGATCAAAACCAACCTCAATGGTTTGATAAAAATGACGATCTTTCTGAAAAGGTTTTATTTCATATGACACGAGCACTCCACTTAGCAGGGCGTTGTGCAGGATGTGATGCTTGTTCCCGTGCTTGTCCAGAAGGAGTAGATATTCAGTTAATTTATAAAAAACTACGAAAATCTGTACGAGATCGTTGGAACATTGAAAAGGTAGAATTAGGAAGTAAATCCGTACTGGGATCTTATAATAATGAAGATCCTCAAGAATTTATTATGAGTGAGGAATAGGTAGGTGTGAAAAGATACATGGAAGGGACAAGAAATCAGAATCAAAATAATCAAGATTGCTTAAAAGTTATTCCAAAAGAAGAACTAAAAATATTCTTGGAAAGATTAAGTAAAGAATATAGACTCATACTTCCGACTCATAAAAATAAAGAAAAAAGTAAAGAAAAAAGTAAAGAAAAGAGTAAAGAAAAGACAAAAAAACAAAACAAAAACTATGAGTTAATTTTTGATTATGTTGATATTTTAAATGAAGAATATGAATTTCCAGAATATCAAAATATTCGTATAGCTCCAAAAAAGTTTCTATTCCCACAACATGAAGTGCTTTTTTCCTATGAAATAGAAGGTAACAATGTTAAGATTACAGAAAAAGAAGCAGAGATTAATAATCAAATCATTTTTGGGATAAGAAACTGTGATGCACGGGCCTTTAAAATATTGGATATATTTTTCTCTTCTGGAAAATATAGTGATCCTTATTATTTCAATAAACGAAATCATACATTGCTGATTGGATTTGCATGTAATGAGCCAATGACTACATGTTTCTGTACATCTGTAAATGGTGGACCATACTCAGTAGAGGGTTTCGATGCAGTTTTATATGAACTGCCTGAAAAGTATCTTTTTCAGATTATTTCTCCTAATGGTGAAAAATTTAAGCCTTATGTTGAATCTTTCTCAAATGCTTCATTAGAAGATTTAAAATTAAAAGATCAAAATGCTTCTCACGCCTATAAGCAAATTCGAGTTTCTCTTAATTTAGATAACATTGAAATGGAACTTGAAAGTCTTTACAACCATGAAATATGGCAAAAAATCGCCCGTACATGTTTAAAATGTGGCGCATGTAGCTACATTTGTCCAACATGTCATTGTTTTGATGTGCAGGAAAAAATTGAAAAAACTGATATAGCTGGGAAATCTATAGGAAAAAGAGTTAGAATTTGGGATACATGTCAAATTCCTTTGTTTACATTGGAAGCATCAGGGCATAATCCCCGGGCTGCTGGAGAAAAAAGAACTCGGCAAAGAATTTATCATAAATTCAATTATTATCTTAAAAATTATGAAATTTTGGGTTGTGTGGGCTGTGGTAGATGTATTCAAGTTTGCCCAGTAAATCAAGATATTAGAAAAACTTTAATTAACGTTCAAGAAATTGCAAAAAAAGTTCAAAAAGGTGAGTAATAGTGCTAAAAGAACAACAAAATCATCAGCCAATTCAAAATCCCTATATTCCAGAAATTGTTACAATAGAAAGTATTACTACTGAAAATGATGAAAAAGATTTAAAGACATTTAAGTTAATCTTTGATGATCCAACTGCTAAAGAAAGATTTTACAAGTTTTTCATTCCAGGTCAATTTGCAGAGTTAAATATTTTTGGTGTAGGAGAATCTCCCATAGGAATTGCCAGTTCTCCAACTGAGGAAAATTATTTATTATTTACTGTGAAGAAAACAGGAAAAGTTACAAGCCATCTTCATTCTGCTAAAATAGGTAAAAAAATCGGAATAAGAGGCCCATTTGGTAATGGGTGGCCAATGAAAGAAGCTGAAGGAAAAAATCTTGTTATAATTGGAGGTGGTTTTGCTTTTACTACCTTGCGCTCTTTGATTGTTTTTATTTTAAGTTCAGAAAACCGAAAGAACTTTCAAAATATCACAATTATTTATGGATGTCGAAATCCGGGAGAATTCTGCTATAAATCAGAGTTATCTGAATGGGAAAAAATGAATGATATTAAAGTTCATCTGACTATTGACAGATTTCATCCAAATTGGGATAAAAAAGTAGGCTTTGTGCCAACAATTACTAAAGAAGTTGCGCCTTCACCTCAAAATGCTCTTGTTTTTGTGTGTGGGCCACCAATCATGATTAAATATACTCTTCCTATTCTTCGAGAATTAGGGTTCACAGATCCACAAATCTATCTCTCGCTTGAGCGAAGGATGAAATGTGGGATTGGAAAGTGCGGACGTTGTAATATAGGTAGTAAATTCGTCTGCATCGATGGACCTGTTTTTTCTCAAGCAGAATTAAACACACTTTTAAGTGATGAATAAAATGCTCAAAATTTTTTTTTTGCATTACAATTATATATTTGGGGTCTATTTCATAATGTGGTATCGTTCCATCAATATGGAAATAATGAATCAGAAAAAAAAAGGAGATTTCCATGCAAATCGAAAATCAGCCAGATAATTCAGCTGGTAATTCAGCTGAGAAGTCAAATAAAAAATTAAGATGTGAAGAATGTTATTATTTCTTTAATTGCCAAGTAGAAGGTAATGATATTCATGAATATTGCTCTGCTAATCCCGAGGCGTTGGGATATTGTGAATTATGGTCTGGTCCGCTTTTCAATTATAATGCGTGCCATGGTTTTACTCCAAAAAAGCATGCAGACCAAAATTCTATTTAATATCTTAAAATATTAAAAAGATCATATCAGATCTAAAGATAATTTAATATTTTACGCTTATTCAAGAATCGCTACAGCATCAATTTCAATGTTCCATTCTTCATACATGAGTTTCCCTACTTGAACAGCTGATCGAGCAGGAAGCTCTTTCTCAATTCCATTTTTCTTAAAAAAATCGATGTAAGCACTATTCATTTTAGCATAATTTCTAATATCTGTTAAAAAAACTGTAATTTTAACGATATCAGAAACATGACCGCCTGCTTTTTCTAAAATTATTTTAATATTTTCCAAACATTGAGTAGTTTGACCTTCTATTTTCGGATCCCATGCTCCTGTTTGAGGATTCTTTGGAATTTGTCCAGAAATATATACAACGTTCCCTATTTTTACCGCATCACTAAACGGGGCTCTTCCATTAATCACTTCCTTTTTATTCATATGATCATCTCTCTTTACATAATTTGGAGTTTTATCTTAATATAATTAACCCTCTTAAATTTTGAATTAATAATTTAAATTTTTTTCATCTTTATTAGGTTATTCTCTTTTTTTATTGAAATATGGACTTTTCTTTTGATAAAGTTCTTGATAAATAGAGTTTCAAATAAATAATTTATTTAAATGATAAAATCAGAGTTAAAAATTCACTTTTTATTTATCTAGACGAAGAATTCTAAAATTATCAATTAAAATATTAATTTAAATTTCTAATGCGGGGAGAGAGCTTCGAACTCTCGCGGCGCTATGCACTGGATTCTGAGTCCAGCATCGTGGACCAGACTTGATTATCCCCGCTTTTTTTTTCCAAGATGAATATGAAAAATGTTCTTCAATAGATAATGCTACTGGAATCAAGAATATAAGCAAGCCATTTCATAAAAAATTGCTGGTTCCTATGATGCAATAAATTAAATTAGAATAGAATAAAGTCCATTTGTGAATAATTTAAAGAAGTATACTTAAATTGAAAGTATTATAATAATATCTAATTATTTAACTAAATATTCTAAAAGAAAAATTTCTTAAATGTCTATTATTGATGTGTAAAAATTTTGATGATTTAAACCCATTTAAATGGGAAAAATCTTAAAATATTGCTAATTCAGTCAAAAATAATAAAGATAACAATCTTTACGAATAGGATTTGTTGGAAATAACTTTATATGTTGTTTGTTCTACAATGTTTACTTGACAATTATATAAATAATTGTTTGATTGATTAGATATTTGTTTAATGTGATTACAAAAAATACTGAAAATACTTTTTAAAGAAGAATTGACTGACAATGAATCAAAAATTACTTTTAACTGCTGTCTTTGGTCCTTATGGTGTAAAAAATCAATATGTTGAAGGTCTTGGGATGCAGATGGAATTATTAAATAATCAAATTACACGCCAACAAGGGATTCACTCTCCCCGACAGCACTATTGGACTTTCGCCTTATATCTATTAGCTGAAAATATTTCCATTCCAACTACCATTTTAGATTTTCCTAGATGGAAAGATTTTACAAAAGAATTAGCTAAAAATGAATATACACATGTTGGAATCAATTTTATTGTGCCAAATGTCTTAAAAGCCAAACGAATGACAGAATACATTCGGGAAAATTACCCTAACATTAAAATTATATTAGGTGGTTATGGTACAACTATTCCTGAATTGGATAAAATCCTTCCATTTGATGAAAAATGTATAGGTGAAGGAGTGCGCTGGTTACAGCAATATTTTGGAGAAAATGACAGATTATCACAACCAATAATTCATCCGGTTATTCAAAATCCAATATCTCAAAAAGTATACGGCTATCAAACTATCCCTCACGCTTCAGTTCTTTTACCTGGTTTAGGGTGCGAAAATGGTTGTGAATTTTGTGCAACTTCACATATGTTTAATAAACATTATGAACCGCTGCTTACAGATGGAAATGCTTGCTTTGAAGCTTGTCTTAAATCAGAAAAAGAAATAAGAGCGACAGGTTTTTCTATTATGGATGAGAATTTTCTTAAGCAACCAAATACTGCCAGAGATTTATTAAAAGCCATGGAAAAAAATATGAAAAATTATGCTTTTGAAATCTTTTCTTCTGCTGAAACAATAACTAGAATGGGTATTGATTTTCTTGTTCGTTTAGGTGTAAAAATGGTTTGGATTGGAGTTGAATCAAAAAAATGGTCTCATAAAAAGGTTAAAAATGTTGATTTTAAGAAATTATTCAAAGAACTTCAACAGAAAGGAATTTCTGTTAATTCATCTGCAATTCTATTTTTAGAACATCATGATGAAGCTGAGTTGCAGGCAGATATAGATTGGGTAATTAGTTTAGGTGCAGATTTAACCCAATTTATGAATTATACACCAATGCCACGGACAACACTTTATAATCGATTAAAAAGCAATGGTTTGCTTAAAAGTTTAAATCAAGTACCTTATACTCGATATACAGGAGCTGAAGAATTAAATTGGATACATCCATACATTACAGATCCAAAAAAACACTTTTTATACTTGAAACGCGCATTTAGAAAAAAATATCTACATACTGGAGCAGGACTCCTCAATATGACAATAACTGCTTTGATGGGATTGAAAACAGCCAGAAATGATTTCAAATTTAGAGAAAAAAATGGATATAATTGGAATCATGAAACATTAAGATACGAAAAAGTCGAAAATCCTCATCATGATGCTTATTTCAAATATCGTATTAGAAAAATTGAAAGAGTGGCTATGTTGGCTCGACCTACACTTTTAACTTTATACATCTTCGCTCCAAATAGAAGAATTCGAAAAAAAACAAAACAAGCAATTCAATTAGCAAGGGAAGTATTAGGTAAACCCACATACTCAGATAGATTAAAATCAATTTTCCTTTTTATCTCTGCATTAATTGAAGAAATAAAGTATATTTTTATGCGAATCACAGGTAGAGAAACGATTATTTATCAACCAAGGATGCAAAGACTGGAATACAATCAAGGAACTCACACTATTTTAATAATCGTGAAGAGTATGATTCAAGACTGGATTAAGCAAAATAAATCATATCAATGGGTCCGTTCACAACTAAAAAAAATCCCTAGTAAAGAAATGCTCTTAGCAAAAATTCAAGAAAACTCAAGGTTACGCCATTTAAAATTATCAATAACTGAAGTGCAAATGGCTTGGCGCCAAACCTTTTCGAAATCCAGAAATATTAAGATGTATTGGAAAAAAGCTGGAGGGAAAATCTAAATTTCTACTGAATTAAAAAAAAAAATATTTTTGTTCTTTTTTCTATTTTTCTGTCTCAGAATCTCAGAATCTATGCATTTCAATAGTCAAATTTTCAAGATAACATGTACTAATAAGTGCGAATTAGTTTTCAATGATTTTTGAATAGTCAATATTTTCTGTAAGAAATTGTTTAGCTAACAAGATTCTAGGTTGAAATATAGGATTAATATAGAAGTTGAAAAAAAATTTGTGTGATGTAATTTACTTTCGATTAAGAACCTTCATCCGCTGAATTAAAACTTTAGTTGCATAAGCAGCTTCATGAGGTGTTGAATAAATAGGAACTCCTTCATGGGTCGCTACTTCCTTGACCTTTTCATATCCACTTCCGAATACTAATAATGGAATTAATGGTTTTTTACGACCAGTTTCATCCCAAGCACGTATCATTCCTTCAAGATTCTTTTCAAATTTCATTCCTAAGAATGGCGGATAGACACCACAAGGCACCACAATATCAATTCCAGAGTCTTCTTCCAACATTGCTTTAGTAACACGATAATAATTTTCTTCATTGGCACCAGCGATCATATCTAAAGGATTTACCATTTGAACTAAATCGATTACTAAAGGTTTCAATTTTTCTTTAAGATGCTCAGAAAATGGTGCTAATTTTAGACCTAATTCTTCAGCGCTATCAGAATATAAAACCCCAGCACCTCCGCTATTTGTTAATACTCCAATATTAGCACCTTTCGGAATAGGAAGCAAAGAAAATGTTTTCAAAGCAGTGATATAATCTTCAATATTTTCACACATAATACCCCCTGCTTGATCAACAGCTGCTTTAAGAACAGTATAATTTGATGCAAGAGAACCAGTATGACTTCCTGCAGCTGCCATTCCTGCTTGAGTTCTCCCTCCCTTCAAAACAACTGCAGGTTTATTTGGGGCAATTTTTTTCATTACTTGATAAAATGCGGCTCCGTCTTTAACTGCTTCCAAGTATATTGCGATTACATGTGTATTTGGATCGATATTAAAGAATTCTAGAATTTCATCGAAGGATACATCCATTGCATTACCGATATTGGCAAACTTCGACATTCCCAAATCATTCCACTTTAGACCATCCATGATCGCACAACCAAATGAACCACTTTGGGAGACCATGCTAATTGTCCCAGGAAGAGGGTCTTGAATAAATGATGCATTCATACCAATATCAATATTTTGGATTCCTACACAATTTGGACCAATAACTCTAATTCCAGCATTGCGACATTTTTGTGCCATTTTTTGTTCAATTTCTTTACCCTTGGGGCTGATTTCACCAAAACCTGCTGTAACAATAATAATACGCTTAACTTTTTTTTCAATGCAATCATCGACTACACTGGGGACAAATTTTGCAGGAACAAGAATAATGGCTAAATCCACTGACTCTGGAACATCTAAAATGCTACGGTAGGCAGTTAATCCAAGAATTGTTGAGCTGGATCGAGAGATAGGAAAAATCTTCGCAGATAGTTTTGGATTTTTAACAATATTTGAAGTAACTGCGTTTCCAAATTTTTTAGGATCTTCAGTTGCGCCAATAATGGCGATTGAATTTGGTGAAAAGAATAAATTAGTCATTTTTTTATCACGATTCCATAATGAAAGAAATAAAAAACAAATTATTAATCATTTTCTTGTGTTCTAAAAATTAAATAATAGAGAATGATTGAATAATTATTTTTCTACATAAAATGCTTGCTGAGGGCAGATATAGATACATGTTTTACATGATCGGCATTGAGACTGATCAATATAGGCTTTTTTGGTCTCAAAATTGAAATTAATTGCAGGACAACCAAATTGCCGAACACAAATTTGACATCCTATACATTTTTCAGGATCAACTTTTACAACTGGAAGAACTACTTTTTGCTTTTTAAATACCCGTAATTCTTGTAAAGCGCACATATGACGATTGATAAACACCCTAACTCCACTTGCCTTAGCTGCTTCTTCAAATTTTTTCATTAATCCTTCCATATCATAAGCTTCATGGATCCATATCTTATCTGCTGGAACACCACATCCTTTTACTACTTCTTCAATGGGAATTTGCGTTCCAACTTCTTCAGTTAATAATATTCCATTTGATGGATTATTCTGACCACCTGTCATGCTCGTAAAACTATTATCACTAATTACTATTAAAATATCATTTTTATTATACACTGCATTAAGTAGAGGTGCCACACCAGAATGATAAAAGGTTGAATCTCCTAAAAATGCAGTAACAATGACATCTTCTGGAAGAACTTTAGCCATTCCATTTGCCATACCAATACTTGCACCCATACATAGTGCAGTATCTGCCATTTCCAAAGGTTTGTAAACACCGAGTGAATAACAGCCAATATCATTATTATTTGCGAATTTCTTTTTTAATTTCTTAGCAACCTTTTTCATTACCCAATAAATATTCCTATGGGAACAAGCAGGACACATTTGGGGTAATCTTGGTGGTGCTGAAATTTCTAATGATGGAATTTCTGAAATAGAATAATCAATTTTACAGAGTTTTGCGATTGCGGCTGTAATTGTTTCTGGATGCAATTCTCCTTGTTGTGGTAGTAAGTCTTTTCCATGAATTTCAACCGAATTGCTTAATCCAAATTCATATGCACGTGCTTTGCACTGTTCTTCAAAAATAGGCTCTAATTCTTCAACAACAAATAGAACATCAACATGTTTTAACATCTTTTCTAAAGATTTAGGTGGTAGAGGATTTACCAAACCTAATTTCAATATTGAAACAGAGTTTTCTATTTGTAATTCAACTAAAGCATCTTTTAAATGTGAATAGGCTATTCCTGCTGCTACAAATCCAATTTTCTTTCCATTAACTGTTTTATCTGATAAAATTAATTTATTAAAAGGGAATTCATCAGCATCATTTGTCATTCGAGCCATTCGATGAAGCAGATCAGCTCTTTGAGGACGTGTATTTGAAGGAACACAAACCCATCGATTTCGATCCCAATCAAATTCAGCTGTTTGCTCTTTTTTATCTATAGTTCCAAAGACTACATCAGCTCTACCATGATTTAATCGGGTTGTAGTGCGGAAAACTACGACGATGTTATATTTTTCAGAATATTCAAAGGCAAATTTCATCATATCTTTTGCTTCTTGTGGTGTGGATGGTTCGAATACAGGTGCCAGTGCATGAAGTCCATAGTATCTGTTATCTTGCTCATTCTGACTGGAAAATTGACTTGGATCATCTGCTGAGATTAATACCATTCCACCACGAACACCATGATATACTGCAGTCATAAAAGCATCAGATGCAACATTGACTCCTACGTGTTTCATAGCAGCTACAGCCCGTACATTACACATTGATCCTGCATATGCAATTTCAAAGGCAACCTTTTCATTAACACTCCATTCTACTTTCATTTCAGGATGATATTTAGCACATTGAGCAACAACAGGCATTATTTCAGAAGATGGTGTTCCAGGGTATGCAGCAGCAACAATGGCATTTCCTTCAAAAATTCCTCGTGCGATTGCTTCATTGCCCAACATTATCATTTTATAGCCCGGATCGTCCTGTACTATTTTAGGTATTGGTTTCTCACTCATGGATTTTTCCTCCTTCATCAAATCCTAATTGAAATGCTGTTTTATTAATTTGTAATGCTTTTTTTGGAACGAATTTTTGAATAGATTTTTCAATAGTCTCGCTTTTTAAAGGAATGATTCCAGAACCTACAGCAAATCCAAGCATTACAACATTTAGGGATTTACTTGTTCCTGCTTGTTCAGCTAATTCCAATGCGTCAATAATATATACATGGGGAGTTATTTTTGATAATTCCTCTTTTATAGTTTCCAAATTTGGATACGAAATTTTCCGGTTTTGATATATTGAAAGTGGCAATATTGGACTGGAATTAATGAAATAATATGTTTCTTGGTTTGCATATTGAACCGATCGAAGAGCTTCACTTGGTTCTAACGCAATTACCACATGAGCACCATGTTTTGGAATTAAAGGTCCGTGAACATCTTTGCCAAAACGCAGATATCCTGAGACAGACCCTCCTCGCTGTGCCATTCCATGGGTTTCTGCAGTTCTAACTGGATTTTGTTCAGCCATAGCAGCATCCGCCAAAATATGAGTTGCCCGAATAACTCCTTGACCTCCCACACCAATTGTAAAACAATTAAATTTTGATAGTGTCATAAAAATCAACTTTTTTAATTACAAACTCCACGCTAGCAATTCTTGAGTGTATTAAGTTGAGTCGAAAAAAAAGGCTTTCCTTTACGGGATCGAATTCCCATTATGCAAGTTCGTGCTTGCTTTTTTTAAAATTTCGAATTTTTGCTTTTGTTAAGTAATATTTTTAATGTATTAAAGAAAACAACGAGAAATGTTAAGAGAACTATTCTCAAATTTATCCTATATTTAGAAATAAAAAGAATCGCTGAATTTTTGAAATTAATATTAGTTGATCTGTATTATTATTCGATTCATTTGTCGAAGAATCAAACAAGAAAGAATTGTCGTATTGAGGACTAATCGACACTGAATAATAATTCTCTAAATTAATTTCAACTAAATCGAATAACTCATACTTTTAGCACTATAGATTGGAACAGAGATTTTAAAGCGTAGTGCAAAACCTGTAGTTATTATTAAGTAGAAAAATGGAATCTTGTTAGAATAGGAAATTTGAGCTGTAAACAGAAATGCTACTATTATAATCAATGTAAAAAATAAAATATGAAGCGCTGTATAACTAGCAATAGAAAAAGTGGCACGCTTAAAGAAAATTTGAAAAAGAACTTCAAATAATACAATTGAAAGTGCAATTGTCATGAGATATCCATATATATGTTGGATAGTACTGAATTCATATGAACGCCAGAGAAGTAATCCTACTATTATTACCGAAATATTTGAAATTATTGCAGCAAAATTAAAAAAACTTCTAATTCTTTGATTATTCTTCGATTTTATATGAAAAAACCTTTCAAAACCAATCATTTCATATAAAAAAGGATAAACAATAAAAATTGAAGGCCATTCTAATCTAAACTGATCAAAATAAACAAAATATAAGAAAATTAAGTAGCTAATTATATAAAAAATAAAAATCCAACCAATAATCGAGAAAAATTTTGATCGTTTTAAGTTTGGTCGAAATAATTCTTTAATACTAATTATATTCCCAAAAACTACCAAAAATACAATAATACTATAAAATACAAAAGAAATATCGATATTTTTTGAAAAATCAATATAATTAATCCAAATTTCAGCAAAATAAAGAAAAAAGCTAAGATAACTAAACAAAATAAGAGAAATATAATGCTTATACTGAGTATTGTGAAGATTTTCCATATAATCGATCCTTTTTAGCTTCGTTATTCTATTACTTTTCTATTTTTTAAATGTTTACCTATAAACTACAAATGGAAACGCAGAACATATTAATTTATCAGCATCATCAAATTCGGATAAATCAATATAATCCATATTAATTGCTTTTTGGAATTTTTCGATAAATTCTTCTCTGAATAATTTTAATCCTTGTCTCATAATCGCATTTGAACTGGATGTAATTAGCAAAAATACAAGTGGATATTCTGAATCATATTCAAATATTAATCTCCCTTTATCAAATAAAATTTCACTCATTTCCCATTTTCCTAAGGATTCTTTTAAGACTGAAGAAACACCTTTAATCGCTCCAGAAAATAATGCATTATTGCTCAATTTTAACGAATTCCATGTAAATTCATAAATAGGTAATCCAGAATCAGCTCGAATAACATGTAATCGATAAACAACAAAAGGTAATACATAGCCTAATTTTGGTTCTTTATAAAAACTATAAGCACACAAAAGAGCTCCTATCCCGATTAATATATAATCAGTTCCAGGAATAATCCAAACAAATCCAGAACCAAACGCAATAATTGAACCTGGTCCTGCAATTATCGCTCCTATCATATTGATAAAAGCAATTTTTTTTAATGCTTGAGGTGCATTTAAATAGATTTTTATAGAATAAATCAACCAAAGCATCCCGGCAAATAAGAATACAAGGGAACCAAAGATTTGGAACCAACCATTCATTGCTGGTGTACGTTCACCTAATTTTGTTATATTTTCTCTAACTGAATCACTTTCTAGTCCCAATATAATTAGTGCTGTAGAAAGAATACTCATTATTATTAATTTTATTGTACTTAACTGATCTTTCGATATTGAATCAAAAAGAACAATAATAGCAAAACCTAGTGGAATAGAAAGTATAATTCCTATTCTGTATGTCATGAAATCCATAAATAAATAGCTAAAAGCCAAAATAATATTACCTAACCCCATAAAACCCCAAGAAAAAATCATAAATAGAAAGGATTTATATCTATATTGAATATAACCTCTAATACTCATGATTGTTGCAAGAATTTGGGGTATAGTTGCAAAAAACATTACAATAGTTGCAATTGTCCAATGTAATTCCATTTTAAGTCATCTATTATATTCTTAGTTATTTTATTATATAGTAACTTATTTGATTTTGCCATTATAATTATTAATGATTATGAAAATCACTCAATATTGTCACAATGTTAACAATAAATCAAATAATGATGAAAATTTTTTTAAAAAATCTTATCACTTTTCACAGTTACAACCATTTACACAATTAGTTTTAAAAATAATTCAATCAATTCCTTATGGAAAGGTGCAAACTTATGGTGGCATCGCACGTTTGGCTGGAAATCCACATGGAGCAAGGCAAGTTTCTCGAATTCTTCATTCTCTTTCTGAAAAATACCATCTGCCTTGGCATCGTGTGATTAATTCTAAAGGAAAAATCAGCTTTAAAAATGATTATGATATTCAGAAAGCTTATTTAGAATCGGAGAGTATTTGCTTTCAATTTAACGATTCTGTGAATTTAGATCAATATTTATGGGATGGAAGCATAAATTCTTAAGATTAAATAGTTAAAGTAATAATAGTGTGAACGAATATGACTGATAATCTACCCTTTATTAATATTAATCAATCCGCTATCTGTGTACCATTAACTCAGCAATTGGCGATGACATTGGAAATTAAAATTCTTCCTGAACGTGATACTCCTTCTCGTCCTTTCTTTGGGGTATGGTTGCTGGATGTTTCTGGATCAATGAGTGGAAATCGTATTAAAAAAGCGAAAGAGTCATTAATCAAGCAAATTGAGCAGTTACCCGTTGAAACGAATTTTAACTTAGTTCTTTTTCAATCAGAAGTTAAAGTAATTATCCGAAATGAGACAATTACTAATAAAACAAGACAAAAAATTATTGATCATATCAATCAAATCTCAGCATTTGGTGGAACTGCTTTATATGAAGCTCTAAAGAAAGGAATCAAAATGGTAAAGAATTATAAGGGATCTTTGACCAAAAAGATAATTCTGATCACAGATGGAGAACCAGGAGACGTTCGTGTTAAATTGGGTGATAACACTGATCCAAATTATCAAGAATACTTCAATTTAGCTCGTGAAGCCCTTGAATATAAAGCTTCAATTGATACAGTGGGCGCATTAGGAGAGCATAATGTTTATCTACTTTATGAAATTGCAAAACATTCTACAGGAAAATATATCTTTGCAAAAGATGCAGATGAACTTAAAACAAAGATGTTAATTGCTACTGAACAAACAACCCGAATTATTTTCAGTCAACCAAGCATTGAACTTATACCTGTTGCAGGAACTATTACTGTAGATGATGCTGTACAATATAAACCAACAATTATCCGGATGCCTTTTGAAAAAGTTCGAGGAAAATTAAAAGAATTTAACTATAAAACTTGGTTGCGATCTTTTGAAGCTGGAGATACATATCAATTCTTAGTGAAGTTAAGACTGGATTTAGACATGAAAAAACTGAAACCTACGGGGAATCAACATATTTTAACGATAAAATTTGATCTTGGTAAAAAGGAATTAAGTGAATCTAAAGATATATTTGTTAAATTCAGTGATGATGCTAGTGAGCATCGAATTAATATGCAGATCAACAAAAAATTCGCTCAATATTATAATACTGCCCAAGAAATCACAGAACAAACTATTAAAAACGATGCTGAAGGCACACAACGAATCCAAGGGGATGAAACTAAAAAAATTAATTAATAATTTTTTCTATGTAGTTTTAACAAGAATAAAGATTGATGCTCATTCCTTTCCAATTTTTCTCATTTTGTTTGCATGGCAAAAATTTTCTCTGTTAATGGAATTTCGATAGATTTATTAAATTATAAAACAAACTTTTGATTAAAGAGCAATTCACCTATATAAAGGTGAATTATTTTAAAAAATATCAACATTAAATTTGTGAGAAAAAATGGGCCGTTATGATGGAACAAAAATAAAATTGCCTCCATTCAAGCGAATTGAAGCACATCTTATGCAGCGTCGTTGTGATTCGCTTGTATACTATACTGCACAATACGACTTATCTAAAACACTTCCTTATATTGAAGAGTATAATAAGAAACATAATTTAGATAAATCTGAGCGATTAACTCTATTTCAATTATTTCTTTTAGCATGTTCACGTGCGATTGCTCAACATCCAAAGGTGAATCGCTTTATTACTGGTAGGAATTATTACCAAAGAAATCGAATTAATATTGCTTTTGTTGTGAAAAAGAAATTAACTCTTGAAGGTAAAAGCACTATGATGAAGATGGATTTTCATCCTTTTGACACTATTGAAAGTGTTAGACATCGATTTCATCATTTGGTTCATAGAGCTCGCAGTGATAAAGGTAATGATACTGAAGGATTGATCAATTTCTTTGGAAAACTACCAAGAGGAATTTTGATGTTTTTAGTAAAAATTCTTAAATTTATCGATTTTCTCGGTTTAATGCCAAAGGATTTAATTGAAGGTGATCCACTTTTCTCAAGTGCTATTGTAGCCAATTTGGGTTCAGTCGGATTATCTGGAACAATTATTCACCATCTTTATGAATGGGGGAATGCTTCTGTCTTTTTAACTTTAAATAGAATTCGTAAAATACCTGTTGTAAATGAAGAAACTGATCAAATAGAAATCCATAAGGTAGTAGATGTGGGTGTTGCTATCGATGAACGTATCGCTGAAGGAATATATTTCCACTATACTTTAAGTGATTTAAAGACATTCATAGAGAATCCAAAACAGCTTGAGATTCCTTCATCAATATCTCCTGAAACATTGGCAGAATTAAAATTACGTGATTTTAGCAGTTTACCTCACATTGATCTGGCTCGAGAGAGAAGTATTGGAGCAATGTTTGCAGAAGATTTAACAAGCACAACAATTGAACACCTTTCATGATCTAATTTTTTCTAAACATTTATTTACCAGGAATTTTTTGAGATATACAACCAGCAGTGATACTGGTTGATCAAATATGATCACTAAAAAAATTTATCACAATTTAAAGTAAAAAATTATAAGATAAAAAGGATAATAGAGAATTCTATACTCTTAAATCCTTCTTTTTCTTTTCGCTTTTTTTTTAGTTTTTGTTTTCATATTCTTTTTCATATTTTCTGGAAGTTTGCAGCAAAATTATACCTACTATTACTAAAGCACTAAGAAGAAAAACAAAATCGTACAAAATATCTTTCTCTAATAAAAGACCAGCAATCATTGGCATTATACCAAACGATATTCCCATAAACATTTCATTCAACATAGAATATTTGGTCGTATTGTGAAATTTAGTATAATCCATTACAATCCGCTGAGTAACTCCCTGCATTAATCCAATTGAAAATCCACTGAATATAATTAATATCGCTATGAAAATCACATTGGGAGAAAATAGAAATATTATCGAAATAATGATGAGCGATGAAAGCCCGGTGAAAAAAGCATATTTTTTGGTGGAAATACGGCTCATAATGTTCAAAGCCGTAATCTGCATGATCTGCTGCAGCAGAACAACAAAATACACCCATGATGATTCAATATTATGATTCTTAAAAAAATAGGGTAGAGTAAATTTGAAAATTGATTTTGAAGAAGCATAAATAAAAATACCACCATATGCCATAATTATTGGGATATGTGCTAATTTATAGATATTTTGAGGGCTTTGCGTTATTATATCGGATTTTTCTTCTAAGTTATTTTCTTTTTTTTCTTTAATACTTGATTTATCACATTTTGTTCTTTCATTAGCTGAATCTGGATGAGTAGTTTGTCGAAGCTTAAAGTCTTGAATAACAACTGCTCGATTATTAATAATTAAAAAATTATTGCATCGTTCTAAAGCAACAGCTGATGGAATCATAAGAAAAGCGAAGAAAGCAGAGATAATAAGCACTAAAAAATCGCTTCCAAGAAATTGAACAAATGTATATCCAAAAATAAATCCTAAAATTAACCCAAAATTCCAAGAATTATTAAAAATTCTTAAGAAATCGACAGATTTTGAATTTTCATGACGTTTTTCCCATGTAGATACCAAATTGATTGCATTTGGCCAAAAAAATCCATTTACAAAGCCATCAATTGCTCGTGCTAATATCAAAACCCAAGGAATCACAAAAAGAATTGAAATAACAATAGAAATAAAGCTTAGAGTCGTTGAAATAATTAATGTATCTTTTATACCAATTTTATTTGTAAGTTTTCTTCCAACTAATGGACCAATTATGTAAGCAATACTGGATATTGAACTTATCAAGCCAATGATACTGGGTATTATATCTTTTTCATATATTAAGTAATTTGGTAAAGCTAGAGAGTATAAAGAGAAGAAGAATGTGCGCAAAAAACTCATAATAAAAACAGGCCAAAATTTAAATTTCCGCACATTTTTGGCTTTATTTTCAGCATTCAACCCAAGAGATGATTGTTTAAGATTTTTATTTAGGTTATTTTTCTGATGTGAAAATTCTGACGTATGAATTTTTTTACAAGACACATCTGAAAAGAATAATTTCTATGATTAAAATGTGGTTATATAGCATTTTTCTTGAAGATATTTTTTAATTTTTCACTTCTTTTTTATCTATAAATAATTCACAAATAAAATTTATATGTTCTTTTAAGAATATGACAAGACAATTGAAAATATAAAAAATACTTCTAATTGTGAGGAGATAATAAAAAATCGTAGAATAAAAAAATTTTCATTATATCATAATAAGAAAAGATAATATAAGTAATTATCTCAACAATTTTTATCAAATTAAGTGATTAAACTTTGATTTTTGATTAATCTTCCATTTCTTCTCGAACTAATTCTGTTAAAGTTCGGAATTTGACAGCATCAGGAAGTGGTCCAATAATCTTTAAATCGCCACTCATATATGCGCTTGTTGCATCGATCTCACCAGTAAAAACGCCAGCAGCAGTTTCTCCATTCATTTCTAAGGTGACATCAGGTTCTTCAATTTCTCCCATTCCGTAATCAAATTTTCCATCTTCAATTTTAAACCAGAAATTATCTGCATCAGAAAGTGTAATCTGGAACTTTCGATCCCATTCTTCAACTTCTTCAGCAACATCTTCCGATTCATTACAAATTTCCTTGAAGACTGCAAGGAATTCAGGTAAATCATCGATAGAAAATTCTCCATCTTCAATTTTTTCCATTAACTTTTCTTTATCTGCCATATTACAAATCACTTCGATTTTTCTGAAAAATCTTATTTTTATTATGGAATCACATCATATAAACCTAATGATTCAATTTTCTCTTCAAAAAATCATCATAATCTATATATTGTCTTTAAATCAAACCCACTTTAACTCTATAGTAAAAAAAATAGAAAAGATAGTTTAATTTCTTATTACTCTTCGAGATCAAGAATTTCAACTCGATAAGAAGGAAGCAAATCACGAAGTTCAAATCGAGCATCTAAACTACCAATACCTCGACCCACATGCATGGGAATAACAATTTCTGGATTAATCATTTTTACTGCTTCTGCACATTCTTGTGCATCCATTACATATGTTCCACTAACAGGTAAAAGTGCTATTGTTGGTTTTAGATTTTTCATTTCTGAAATTTTATCAGTATCTCCAGCATGATATATTGTGATATCTCCAAGATGTAGTATTGTTCCAATATGTCCTGAATCTTTTGGATGGAAAGGTTTCCCTGGTGCACGAAATCGGTGCGTATTATAGGCAGGAATTGCAGAAATCTTAATTCCTTTGATATCTATCGTCTCACTAGGCGATAAAGAGACAATTTTCTCCTTAGTTTTTATTTTACTTCTTAAAGTTTCGTGTGTAATAGGAGGACCTACAAGAACAGTAGAAGATGTACTTATAAGATTTATAGAATCTGGATGACAGTGATCAAAATGCTCATGAGAAGTTATCACAAGATCTGCTTTTGGAAAATCTTTCCTTGAAATTTCATAAGGATCTAAATATATGGCCATTTCATGATTTTCATTTGATTTATTGGCTTGAATTAGAAAGCTATCATGTCCTAACCAACGAATTTTGATATTTTTATATTCAAACATTATGATCAGTATTATATGAGTGGTACGTAATATTAAAGATCTAGCTTTGTAATACAAGAGAAAAAAGGTGATGAGTAAAAAATTATCATATAATTTGGTAAATAAGAAAATAAGCATTTAAGAAGAGTGTAAAAGATTTCGATAAATTAAATTTGAGCAAATGATTTGCAAAATTAATCATGGATTTTTTTGAAGTAATATCAAAACGGCGTAGCATCCGAAAATATCTCAATCAACCGATTCCGAAAAATATTCTTTCTCGAATTCTTTTCGCTGCACAAGTTGCGCCTTCTTGGGCTCATAAACAAGGTTCTCGTATTATTATTGTTTCACAATCTGATAAAGTTGAACGATTAATTGATGCTATTGGTCAGAAGTGGACTGAATCAGCGGTTACTTTCCTGGTAGTGTGCATTGATCCTGAACAATCTGGAATTGCTCGAAATAAAATGAATTATTTTCCAGTTGATGCGGCTATTATAATGGAACATCTTATTTTAGCTGCCACCAATGAAGGTTTGGGCACTTGTTGGATAGGATGGTTTGATGAAGATGCAGTAAAAAGTGCTCTTTCAATCCCACCTAAATATCGTGTTATTGGAATTACACCTATTGGATATTTTGAAGAAGATCCTCCTGCTAAAGAACGTTTATCATTATCTAAATTTTGTTTTAAGAATGAGTATGGCGAACCTTGGGATGAATAAATCGAAATTCAGAAGATAGAAGATAGAAGATAAGAATAATTATAAAAAACTAAAAAAAATAGATTACATGAATTCCTTAAAAGATTCTTCCAAAATATCTCTATCACCTGAAAAAATCGAGACATCACCAGACCAGTTTACTAAAATATGCCCATGTCTGTTCCCAAAGCGAGTAAGAAAATCTTTTAAAGCTCTTCGTACCTGACCAGTTTCTCGATCAGCAAAGATCGCCCCGAAAATTGGAAGACTTTGACTATATTCTAAAAGCACTTTTTTATCTCCAGAATCAATACTGCGTAATAAGTCTGCAGAATTAGTTACTTCTTTCACGAAACTTGTGATTGCTGAAAACATTCCAGAAACTAATGAAGGGGCGAATTTTTCTTTGGTTTTTTCTTTTTCAGTTTGAGAAGTTTGAAATCGATGGAAAAATAAATTTCTACCATCTTGATATAAAATATAAACAGAATCAATTTGTGCGCGTTCAAAAATGCAAGAAAATTCTGGTATCCAGATTGAAATATGTTTTAATGTAATCTCATGTTTTAACCATGCTTCAAATCGTTCATCAGTTAACGTGGATTTAGATATTTCAGATAATTTTATCTCTCCATTTTCTATTAGTTTTGATGCAATTTCATTCCATTCTGAAAGATTATATTCAAATTCAGATAAACTTTGCCCACTTTTTTTCATAATCAAAGCACCAGGGTGAATGTTGAAAAATGTGAGAAGGTCGGTGATATTTTCAGATGAAACTATTGAGAAAGTTGTTCTTTCAACATATTTATGCTGTTTATCAAATGATTTTGCCATAAATTGTTTATTACCAAAACAAAATAAATATCCCCATAAGATAAAAGTAGAAAATGGGCTACAAATATAAAAAGGAATTGTTAAGCCACGCAGAACCATATTTCCTGAAAAACTAGCCGTCAAAAACCCTGTCCTAACAGTAACAAACGAAAATGATAAATTTTCAATTGTAACTGGCACACCTGTTAACCAACTAGTCTCTTCAGCAAAATTTAAAGGAATTATTAAAGATGATCTAAGTAAAATTGAATAAACAATTGTCAAAGCTAACAAAGTTCCTCCATATATTAAAATAACAGTTGCGTTATGCAATTTTGTGCGGAGAGCGTAGTTAAAAAAATATGATAGTATGATTACACGAAACATTAATTCTATTGAATGTAAAGAAACTGATGTCTCGGTAATTAAAGCAACTAAATAAGTTGGGGTGGCACTTGCAGCTGAGAGAACAGTAATATCTGAACCAGGG
The DNA here is from genome assembly GCF_054039255.1 of Candidatus Harpocratesius sp. Lineage (NCBI taxonomy): Archaea > Promethearchaeati > Promethearchaeota > Promethearchaeia > Promethearchaeales > Promethearchaeaceae > Candidatus Harpocratesius > Candidatus Harpocratesius sp. Next base: position 24,470 of record NZ_JBPLBG010000014.1, on the reverse strand, counting down.
GGAAGGAAAGGAGTAAAAAGATAACCAATATAAGAGATAATAAAGAAGACAATTACACTGAGAGAAGCAGCTATAATTCCATACAATATGATAATTATTAAGTATTTTGATTGATGTTGAGTATATTGCTGTTTGGTTGTTTTGACATTTTGTAAAGAGAGATCTAATGATTCATCTTTTTCTGAATTGTCTCTTTTTTCTTTAATTCTTTGAATCAAGTGCTTAAATTTCCCAATTTGTTTCCATTTTCTTGCATTAATAATTTTTAATAAAATTAAAATGCTTATTGGTTCAAAAATGCGTAAAAAGAGAATAAAAATAAATGCAGCCATCAAGAAATATCCAAAAATATAAATAAATAATAGGAGACTGTCTGTTTTCTGCAAAATAAATAAAATAATACTTAAGATTGCAATTGGTGTTCCTACTTGCTTCAAACTTGAAAAAAATCGTGCTTCTATTTGTTCACCTATGAATTTTCCTCGAAATGAAAGTTTTGATGCTTTTATTAGCTGATAACCATATAAAAATGTAGCAATATAAACAAAAAATATTTCTATCAACATTCCTATAGCAGTAGTGCTTTTATTCAAATTTACTGGCTCTAAACCTGAAATATCTAAAATTACAGCTAGGAGATATATCGCAATTGGCATAATTATTAAAAATGCTTTGAACATTTCCTTTTCTTTTGACCAATCATTTTTACGAAGGGCGTTTCTTATCATTTCTTTAGGTGATGTCATGTATTCATAGTGAATTTCTTGAAAAATATCTAAATTTTCATTTTTTTTCTCTTTTCGAATTCTCAGATAAAGAATTAATAATGAGACAAATGGAGAAAAAACAAAAATAAGAGGTAAAAGGATAAATGGATATTGAGCGTATGAAGTAATTAAGCTAAAAAATCGAACAACTATATATAAGGTAATCAAACTGGGTTGTTTTAACTGTAAATCTTCTATTGATAATGATTTGATTTCCAATTGAAGGAGAGCAGGTAAAAACCAATATACTGCAAAGAAAAAACATAAACCATAATAAAATCGTAAATAAAATGAACGTTTAGCCGATTTACGTTTTAGAAATATAATAGGAAAAAGTAGTACAATTAATGGGATAATATTTAATAGAAAACTTACGACTATATCTCCAAAATGCATGATAGTATTATAGAATTTAAGTTTTATTTGCTTTTGGGTATCTTCACAATCTTACAAAAATAGACACTTATCTGTATCTATAAATTTCTTAACTTATTCGCACTTAAAAGACAGAATCAATCTTCATCTGATTAAAAATTTTTTGAATAAGTAATAAAATTAAAATTGTTAGTGTGAATAAGTTTGAATTGCAAAGAAAAATGAATTTGTAAAAGCTTATCAATATTGACTTTTTGTAGTGCATAAATAGATCAACGTTGAAAAGGAGGATTAATTCCATCCCCAAAAGTCTGATAAATTTGGAACCTCCTTATTAATTCTGCAAAAACAGGATAAATATTTTGCTGAATATCATATAAAGCTATTGTCTCATATATTATTGGGTTCCATAAACTCCAAGGATTTTCTGTTGGAAAAAATAAAGATTCTTCTTCGAGAATTTTTTGAACTTCATCCTTTTGAATTGCATCAGGTAAATCTTGTTTATTTACCATTACAAGCATTGGGATTTCTTTGATTAATTTATGTTCTGAGACATTTTTTAATTCTTTTAAAGAATCGATATTTGCCTGCAATCGTTCAGGTTGCGCATCAAAAACAAAGACAACAGCATTTGTTCCTTCAAATACTTTTTTTCGAATTGGAGCAAAATGAATTTGACCTGCAACAGTATAAACATGATATTGAAGTGATCTCTCTTTTTTTGAACGAAAAATCCCTCTATCAAAATATAAAGTAGCACCATCACTTTGAGCAATCTTTTTAATAGTTCCTTCGGGTTCAAATTGATCTGTAAATTTTTCTTTAGTAAGCTTGTATAAACTATCAATTATAGTTGTTTTTCCTGAAAGTGCACAACCCCAATATACAACCTTAGCTAGTATCAAACTTTTTCTTTTTGAATTTTCCATAATATGTTCTACTTTAATTTTTTATTTTAATGGTATATCTTTGCTGTCAAAAAATTTAAGCCTACTTCTTTCATCTTGTATGAAATTAAGTATATGTGTACATTTTGCGAATGTGCTTATGATTTTGTTAATTAACATCAATTTTTTTAAAAGCATTTTTTTTTATTTAATGGGGATGATTAAAATTTCAACGACAAATTTCCCCAAAAATATCCCAAAAACAAATAATTTTAATACAATCGATTTTATGTTTAAAAACAGAGAAACCCATTATTTGAATCAAACATTTAGAGTCCTCTTTATCAAAGCTCTTTATTTTAATGGGTAAAATAACCGGTATTGAGTATTATGACCTTGAAAGAAATTAAATCTCACCCTATACTAAAATATCCTTCCCGTAAATCTGTAAACTTTACATTTAATGGGCAAGAACTAACTGGTTACGAAGATATGGTAATTTCATCGATATTATTTCTTCATGGAATTAAAACATTTGGACATCATCCGAAAGACAACTCTCCACAAGGAATTTTTTGTGCTAATGGACAATGTGCACAATGTACAGTTTTAGTCGATGGAAAGCCAATGAAAGCATGTATGACACCATTAAAAGAAAACATGAAAATTGAAAGTTGTGAAGGTCTTCCATCTTTACCAGCAGATGACTCACCTCTTCATATAGGTGATCCATCAATTATTTCTACACAAGTATTGATAATTGGAGCAGGTCCGGCTGGGCTATCTGCAGCAAGAATACTTGGTTCAAAGAAAATTCAAGTTCTGCTAATCGATGATAAAGATCGAACTGGAGGTAAATTAGTGCTCCAAACTCATAAATTCTTCGGTTCGCAGAAAGATGTATACGCAGGAAAGCGTGGTATAGAAATTGGACAAATTTTAGGCGAAGAAGTTCGATCTTTAGAATCTGTAGAAATCTGGTTAAATACTACGGCTCTAGCGGTGTTTCGAGATGGATTAATTGGTGTATTGAAAGACAATAAAGAGTATGTTTTAATTAAACCAGAACGTTTGCTTGTAGCTACAGGTGCAAGAGAAAAGATGCTAATTTTCCCAGGAGATACCTTACCTGGAGTATATGGCGCCGGGGCTTTTCAAACTTTAGTTAATCGAGATATGATAAAAGCTTCTGAACGAATATTTATTGTTGGTGGTGGAAATGTCGGATTAATTGCAGGATATCATGCAATTCAAGCTGGTATTGAAGTGGTGGGTTTAATTGAAGCACTTCCAAGTTGTGGAGGTTATCATGTTCACGAAACCAAGCTTCGTAGATTGGGTGTTCCTATCTTTACTCGTCATACTATCGTTTCTGCAAATGGTAAAGAACAAGTTGAATCCATTACCATCGCTAAACTTGATGAAAATTGGAATATTATATCAGGAACAGAAAAAACTTTTGAGTGTGATACGATTTTAATTGCTGTGGGTTTGAATCCAGTAGATGAATTTTATCAAAAAGCTCTTCAATACAATATTCCTGTATGGGTGGCAGGAGATGCTCAAGAAATTGCAGAAGCTTCAGCAGCAATTTTTACAGGAAGAATCGAAGCTATTAAAATACTTCAAGATATGAAAATAGATATTGCTCCTGATTTTGAGAAATATGGAAATTTAGAACAATTGAAGAAAAAGGCACAGATAATGAAAGCTCGTCCTCCAAAACCAGTTGAACGTGATGTTCCAGAAAAAATGGAGGGTATTTTCCCCGTTTTTCATTGTAACCAAGAGATACCATGTAATCCTTGTACAACAGTTTGTCCTCAAGAGCAGATTGAGACAGAAAATCAAGAAATCACCACTCTTCCATATTTTAAAGGTGAAAAAAATTGCACTGGTTGTGGGCGCTGTGTTGCAGTTTGTCCTGGCTTAGCGATTACATTAGTGGATTTTCGAAAAGACCCTCAAATGCCAAGAGTCACTTTACCCTATGAAATCGCTACTGAAAAGTTATCTAAAGGTGAAATTGTTACGATATTAGATAATTTTGGTGTTCTTGGACAGTTTGAAGTCAAAAGAGCAAGAATGATCCCCGAATTTCCACATACACAGTTGATTACTGTAGAACTACCAAAAGATATCGCTAAACAGGCAATTGGAGTGAGAACTTGGAAGGATCATAAGGTTGAGCCTCTTGAAACATATATCAAGGCACCTTTGCCTGATACAGCTATAGTTTGCCGCTGTGAACGAGTTACTGCAGGTGAAATTCGTGAATTGATTAGAAAAGGAATTACTGATATGAACCAACTTAAAGCAATCACACGAGCTGGAATGGGTGCATGTGGTGGAAAAACATGCACTTCTTTAATCGAACGGTTATTTCGTGAAGAAGGCATAGAGAATGAGAAAATTGTAAATAATACTAAACGGCCATTATTTATAGAAGTTCCCTTAGGATATTTTGCTCAAGGTAAATCAAAGGAGGAATAAAATTGACAAAAAAACATGATGTTATTATTATTGGAGCCGGTAGTGTTGGAATTCCAATTGCTCAATATTGTGCTCGCGATGGCTTAAGTGTGCTTGTCATTGAAAAAGAAGCTTCAGTTTCTCAAGGGGATAACAAGCATGCAATTGGTGGAATTCGAGCTACACATACTCAACGCGCTAAAATTTTGCTTGGACTTCGCAGTATTGAAATATTTTCGAATTGGAAGGAAGAGTGTGGTGATGATATCGGTTGGGTTCAAGGTGGTTATTGTTATGTTGCATATACCAAAGAACATGTTCAATTATTTCAAAATAATGTGAAACTTCAGAAATCTTTAGGTTTAAATATTGATTTTTATGGACCTGAAAAAATAAAAGAATTAGTTCCAGGTATTAATTCTGATGGTCTATTAGGTGGAACTTTCAGTCCTGGTGATGGAAATGCATCTCCATTATTAGCAGCGAATGCTTTTTATCGTGATGCTTTACGAAATGGTGCAGAATTTCATTTTAATGAAAAGGTAATTGCAATTAAACGAAATGGAGCAAAAATTGAAAAAATTATTACTGATAAAGCAGAATATAATGCAAAATGGGTCATAAATGCCGCTGGAGGATATGCCAAAGAAATTGGTGAATTGATTGGTTTAGATCTTCCTGTAGCACCTACTAGCCATGAAGCAGGAATTACTGAACCTGTAAAATATTTTCTAAAACCAATGGTTGTTGATATACGTCCATGTACTGACTCAATATTTGGTAATTCTAAGAATTTTTACTTTTACCAAAATAATGAAGGTCAAATTATTTTCTGTATTACCCCAGATCCTCCTTATTTTGGCCATGATCGTGAAGAAACGAGTCAATTTCTTCCTCAAATTGCTAAGCGAATGATTAAGTTGCTTCCTCGATTGAAAAATATCAAAGTTCGTCGGACTTGGAGAGGATTATATCCTGATACTCCAGATGGAGCACCAATAGTTGGTCTTGTAAAAGAAATTGAAAACTACATCAATGCAATTGGTATGTGTGGGCAAGGTTATATGTTGGGTCCTGGAATCGGTGAATTAATATCTAGGTTGATTCAAGATAAACTAACTGATAACGATCATATAATTTTGAATGAATTAACATTATATCGAGATTTTGGAGTAATTGAACAATTAAAATAAATAAAACGGATTTTTTTTTTCACTTTTTTATAATTAAGGTAATTTAATTAATAAAATCACATAAATATTAAGGTCAATCTAAATATTATTCATATAGTAATGAATATTCAAGATCTTGAGTTTTTATTAATTTTAAGTCAACAAGGAGAGATCTATGTTCATAGAGTATTTGATAGATCACTTCTACATATGGATAAAGAAACATTTTCAAGTTTATTTACATCCTTATCAATTTTCTCTAAGCAATTTTTTGGTTCTCATTTTGAAGAAATAACAATTGGAAATAAGTATGTATATATCAAATCATATCCTGAATTTCAAATTGCTTTAAGTTCAAAAAAACCTTTAAAAAAGAAAAATAGCCAAAATTTACTGGAAGAGGTAGGCGAAGCATTTAAAATTCAATATTTAGATTATATTAAAAATGAAAAAGTTGATATTAGCAAATTTGATGAATTTGGAGCAATTATCGGACAGATATTTGGTATTGAAACATATATTTACTTAGAAGAACAAGAAAAGATTTTAAATTTACTAGATGACGCTATTGCGGGACGTTATAATGAAAGACAAACTATACGACTTATTTTAAGTTTTTTAGACCAGCTGACAAATTATAAATTAGAAATTTTACTGGATAACATAGGTGATAATCTCAAATTAATAATGAAAGATGCAAAAGATTTAACAAAATTACAGAAAAAAAGATATGCAAGAATACTTTAAATTCAAAATTGAAAAATCAAAATTTCAAATTTTATTTTTTAATTCAAATCTTCATTTGTGTAATCTTTTATTGTAATATATACTAAAGTTTGGTTCAGAAGTTGGTACCCAATTTCACCGAAAGTTATAGGACCAGTAATTCCTTCTGTCTTCTTTCCTTCTAATTCAGAATAAAGATAATTTAAGATACAATTACAACTAAATGCAATATATTTAATATCTTCTTTTGGCATTTCATGTTCAAATTTTGAAACATAATCTTGCAGTTTTTCTGCGTTTTTATATATTTGTCCTTTAAATACTGGTGCATAGAAATTTACTTCCTTATTTTCTTCATCTATGGATTGATAACTGATATTTATCATTGCACCCAAATAATCAGCAACTAAAGGAAACCTGGTATCATGATTAATTTGTTTGAGATACTCTGCGAAATTTTGTTTCTCTCCATTTATTAAAGCATCTTGTACTTTGAAACTATCTTCTAAAAATTGAATTTCATCACCAGAACCTTGAGTAAAAATATTAACTATATCAATTTCTGCGTATTTTGTTTCAGGAAGTGAACCATGTATGACAACTGCAAATTCATTTCTAAGTTCTCCAGTTAATCCTGTTGAGGTTTTTGCTGTTGTATTATTAATATCATCTAAATGAACTCCTGCGATCCATCCAATTAGTGGATTAAAACCGAAGTTTTTGAATTTTGGTGCATTTAAAGCAAATTTGAAATGAACTTCACTCATTGCTGGAATAATTATAAAACTTATCCCATTATCTTTACTATCTACGAAAATATCTTTAATATCATCTTTATTATATGTTTTTATCTCTAAATCAATAATAAAATCTGGTAACACAGTAACAAAACATTTATTTCTTGTAGAAACACCTCCTTTAACATCCATGAAGTATGGAATTGTTCCTGCAATCCAGTTTCCTTTTTTTAATTGCAATAGAAGTTTTTCGTCTCCTGCAATCATCAAAAATTTACCACTCTCAATAAGCAAATTTGTTTGATCGAGTGTCATTAACTGATTATTCATCTTTATTTCTGTCATTTTTTATCTTCTCCTTCTTAAAAATCTTTTAAGACTAAATTTCTTTTTGAAAATTTTATCTAGATCCCTTTTTGCTTTTGGAATGTGTTGGTTTTTTACAAATAACTGTCTTAATTCATCGGCACATTGTAAAACATTGTTTTCACTTGGGTCTTGTTTTACTTTCAATTGCAATCTCGCTAAAAGCAATTTTACAGGAAAGAACTCAAAATTTTTATAATCCAGTCCAAGAATTAAAGCTTGCCATTTTTCATTAGTTGCTGGAGGTATTTGTTCGCTCATTTTTTTTGTTTCTCCTACAAATTTTACCATTTTACAAAAATAAAAAATTTTTTTTTAATAATTCTTAATAAATATATATTTTATTATCGTAAATAATTAACACTGTGATCGTTTTGGAATAATTATAAAAAATTGTCATACATAATTGATCACTTCTATTTTGCAAATCTTATTATTTTATCATAATTTTTTTATCTCGTATTTATTTAAATATTCAAGACAACGTCATAGATCGCAGGATTTTAAAAGTATTGATGTTACAAAGCATTTGATGGAATATCTTGGATTGTTTATGACATACGAAACAAACGAACGAGATTTCTACATTTTGCTCCATGAACTTTTAAGTAGAAATCCAGTGGATTTAAGGGAGTTTTTGTTCGGAAAATCTACAAATTACTAAAATTGAGATCAATTTTTAACTCATTATTCACGTCATCTTGATCTTTCGGTATAAAAACTTATTCGCACCATTTATAGGAAGAATTTCTAATAAAAAATCGATCAAAAAACTTATTCGCACTTAGGTTCTACAATATTTTTAATTTATAATTTAAAAAATCTTTACGCTCAACTCTCTTATTAACTGTTTGTTCTTTGGATTTTCTTAGATAGACTTTATGGAAATAAGTAATATGCGTAATTTATGAGTGCTATTGGAATGTCCGACAAAAAAAATATTAAGATAAATCGGAAATTATTAAATGTAGATCTTATCGATCAACGGGAGTATCAACTAAACATTGCTCAAATTGCATCCTGTAAAAATACATTGGTTGTTTTGCCTACAAGTTTAGGAAAAACAATTATAGCAATGTTAGCAATTGCTCATACACTTGAAAATGCACCCCATTCAAAGATTTTGTTTCTTGCTCCAACGCGTCCGCTAGTTCAGCAACATTACGATACATTTCATCGATTTTTTAAATCTAATGTACGTCTTTGTATTTTTTCCAGTGGTTTATCTCCAACTAAACGGGCTTTAAGTTTAAATGAAGCAGATATCTTCTTTTCTACCCCTCAAATAATTAAAAACGATTTAGAAGCAGGGCTTTATTCTTTGGAAGGTTTTGGCCATATTATATTTGATGAAGTTCACAAAGCAAGGAAACGTTATAGTTATACTCATGTGGCTGAAATTTATCTTTCTCAGTGCTCTTGTCCTTTAATTTTAGGTTTAACAGCCAGTCCAGGTAGAGATTTATTCCGGATTAACGAATTATGCCAAAATCTCCAAATTGAACAAATTATTTTTAGAAATCAAAATAGTCTTGATGTGAAAGATTATGTATTCCCAATTAACACAATAATTCAACGTATTGAATTGCCGAACGAAATTCTAAAAGCCCAGATGATTTTAGATACTGCTATTCGGAAAATACTCGAATATCTTTATGAACAAGATATTCTTCCCCGTCGTCGATTTAGTTCTAAATTTCAATTTATTCAATTGATTCAAGATCTGAAAATGGTCGATATTCTTTGTGATTCGCACATGACTGAAGATGAAAAGCAAAATATACTTCAAAAACAAGGTTTTCGTGGCTTAAACTTCCCACATCTTGCAGAACTATTTGATGTTTCACAATCTAGACAAATTCCAAATAAAGCTACAGCCATGGGTTATGCTGTAAATGGAATATATCTTGAACATCTAAAAGAAATTCTTACCACTCAAGATGTTCGTATGTTTTGGACATATTTACAGAAACTCCAAGATCGGTCCGATTCTGGAAATAAGCACTTAAAGCGGTTTTTACATTCAAAATATATTAATGGTGTGAGGCAAATACTTCGTTCGTGTAATAAATCACCGAAAATGGATCCCTTAATTAAAATTATTCAAGATGAATTAGCACAAGATCCTGAAGCTAAACTTATTGTATTTACTCAATACAGAGAAATGGGCACTTATATTGAAGAAGAATTGAATCGAAATTTTGCTATTTTATTTCCTGAAAAAATTGCATATCGATTTATTGGTCAAGCTTCACGACTTAATGATCCAGGGTTATCACAAAACGATCAAAAAAAATTACTAAATCATTTTTCTAATGGAAAATATCGTATTTTAATCGCAACATCAGTGGCTGAAGAAGGTCTAGATATCCCTAATGTGAATGCAGTAATTTTTTATGATTCAGTACCAAGTGAAATAAGATTGATCCAACGACGTGGCCGTACAGGACGCCATTCTATCGGAAAATGTTATTGTTTGGTGAGCCCTAATACACTCGATGAAATCTATCATCAAGTTTCACATTATAAAGAGCAAAAGATGCAATCACTTCTTATTCATCCAGAAAAAATTCAAACAATTGAAAAATTTCCCAGAACAATTGAAAGACCAAAATATCGTGTACAAACTCCCACCCAAATTGAAAATAAAAGGCAGAAATATAAGGAAAATCAAGAATTAATTAAGATTAACCAAATTATAGAAAATGTTAATGTTAATTTTTCACAAAAAAAAAAACTAACAAAAAGAAACAAAAAGCAAAGTGGTAAAAAAGAGGCTTATAATTTGATTTCAGATATAACTAAAGAGCTAACTTTTTTAGGAAAAAATAGAATTCTGCAAAATAAGCGACATCATTCAGAAATAAAATCAAAACACACTTTACTTTCAAAACACGGCATTACTAAGAAATATTATGATTGGATTCTATCTACAATGGAATTAGGTGGTGAATTGAAAGGTAACTGTCTATATTTTGAATTAGATGCATTATATTCAGAAGCACGAAATGAAGAGATCGACTCTATCAAAATTGAAATTACTATTGATAGATGTCTTAAAGCGGGTATTTTTCAAACTGCTGGAGCATATTTAACCTATGTCTATGGATAAAGATTAGATGTTCTATATTTTCAAATTTGTATTCGTAATTCTAATTACCTATTCACTCGATTCTGGTTCTAATTGAGCAAATTGTTCCCTTCCTTTTCGAATCCACAAATAGATAAACAATATAATAAGAACTGCAATAGGAATAGCAATAAAGACTAAATTTGAGGCTAAGCGGATCAAATACCATAATATTGTTAAGAAAGAAGCAAACCCTGTTAAAATCGGACCGAGAATTGCAAATACATTCACCAACCGCCTGATTCTCAAATATGTTTTAACATTTGTTTTCTTTATGATTTCTAATCGAGCAATACTTTTATCATCAAAACTTATTGTTCCTTCAAAATAAACGTCATGTTCTAAATCAATTTTTCCTGAAAGCATTCCTTCGCTTATTAAACTCATTAGGATGTGTTGTACTTGATCATGGCTTAAAAAAAGATTCTCAGCGATAAGTTTTAATGGGACAAAAGGTTCTTTAAAGGATTTTATCGAGAAAATAGTAAAGTTCAACACAAGTTCTCTTGCATATACTTTATTTAAAGTAGAAATTACAGATTCCTCAAATTGTTTTTGAAAGTTTGTCCATTCTTCTAATATATATGGTGAGTATTTTATACCAAACACCTTTGATTTTGCATTAAATTCTTTATTTGCTAGTTTTATTTCTTTTTCAGCATTTTTCAAGATTTTAAATAGATTTTTTGCTCGTTGATTTAATTTTTTGGCAGCTGTGATATATTCTTTTGCTCTAATTTTATTTTTTATCTCTAAATCAATTTTTCTTTGATTTTGTCCAACGAGGTTTTGCTTTTCAATAACTAATTCGTCCATTTTTTGGCGAAGGTTTTTTATTTCATTTATTTTTAATTCTTCTTCATAATTCTGAAAAGTTGTCTTAAAATCTTGCATGATATTTTGAATTCTAATTTTGAAATCATCTTCAATATCTAAGAAAATTTCTCCAAAATTTCCACTTTTTTGAAAAATTTCTTTTTTATGGTTTTTTTCTTGTAAAAGAATATCATCTAAGAAATTTTGAATAAAACTCCATTGATTTTGCAAGTATTTTGTGTGATTTTTATGCGATAATTTCGATGTAGTCTGAAATTCCTGTTCAATTTTGTTAATTATTGAATTTCCAAAATCTTCTAAACGTGAAGTAAAATCCTTAAGCATTTGTTCAAATTCTTTTGCTTGATTTGTTGTATTCTGTAATGAGTTTACTTGCTCTTTCATCTTATTTATTTTTTGATAAAAATGCAAGTATTCTTCATATATCAGATTGTTTTTCGTATTTATTTGATTATCTTGTATAAAAGTTTCAAATTCATTAGATTTGGTTTCTATATATTCATTAAACTCTTCAATAAGTGTATCGAGTTGTTCGCTTTTTTCCAAAAATTCATGATTGATTACTGCTTTGTTAAAATAATTTTGACTTAAATTTGCTTTTGCTTGTAATTCCCGACAACGAATTTCGCTTTCTTGTTTTAATTTGAGATAATTTCTCCAATTCTTATTGTGTATTTCAATTTTTCTTGTTTTATTATATATTCGTGCGTTAAGTAAGTTTTGAGATACTAACTGTTTTAGTAAAGAATCTGCTTCAGATATGCTCATTTTTAATATTTGAGCGATCTCAGCAATTTCAAACAAGTTTTGATTTTTATCTTCAGCATATTTAAGAATTTTTCGAATTTTTTCTTTTCGATTATAATGATCAATTATTTCTTGAATTTCATGATTATAATGCTGCTCAAATTCTTGAAATTGCTTAAAAGATAGAGATAAATCTATATTTAATTTAAGTTTTTTAATTTTATTGTATTCATCTTTTATTTGAGCTTGTATTTTTAAAAAATCCTTTTTTAATTTTTCAGCTTCATGATTATAATTATATTGGGATATGTTTTCATCATGTTTAATAAGGGATGAATATCTTTTTTTAAATTCAATAAGCTTTTGATTCAGAATGGTGATTTGGGATTCTACAATAAGTTGAAAATTCTCAGTATGAAATGAAATTTGATCCATAGTAATAGATTTTTGAAACGAACGCTTCTTTTGTTGAATTAGGGCTTCTAGTGAATATTGAAGCGAATTCCATTCTGTTATCAGTGCTTGATATAGGGGATTTAATTTGCGCGTTCCTTTGCGTTTTTTATTAAATTCCTTTTCAAAATTGTTGGTTAACAAATTCATATCATTAAAAATTTCAGCAAATTTTCTTCTATTCATTTCAAATGCGACTGAATAATTATTTTTAGATATTTCTTTTTTGATTTCTTCTTCAACTTTATTAATTTTTTGAAGAAAATTACTTTGTAATAATTCAAATTTTGATAGAGATTTATCCCAATAATCAAAGCCATCTTGATAAAAAACAAGTAATTGAGTAATATCTTGTTTATGTGAAATCCACTTATTAATAAGTTTATTACGCATTTGAGTGATTTTTGGTTTTTTACTTGTAATTCTCAAAGATCGATTTTTAATCCGTTTATCAAGCATATTTAAATTATCTTGTGTTAGTTTCAATTGTTCTTTTAGTTGATCTATTAATTTTCGATGATATTCTTGGTCAAATGTTTGTCTGAAATTTTCTTCAAAGTTTATTGCATTTTCAGTAATTTGGTTTATGCATGTATTTATTTCCTTTTCTAAAGAAAAGAGAAAATCTCTTTGTTGAATTTCATCTTTTAAGTTATCTAATTTTATATTCAGTATTTTTCTAATATTTCGAAAATCTGATTGAAGATTTGAATATAGGAGTTCCCACTCTTTAATTCGTGAATTAAGAGCATAATTTGGATTTAAATAAACAAATTCACTCGTAAAAGTTTCAATTGTTTTTCGGAAAAATGTAGCATCAATCAGGGTATTTTTAATTAAAAATTTCATATGCCCTTCTATTTTTTCTGGATTCATTCCAACTAAAATCATAGATTCAATATCATTTAAAATTCGAGTTTTTGCTTCTTTAATCTCATTTATCATATTGAATATGTCTATAAGGATTTCTTCCATCCGTTTTTTTTCATGTTGAATATCTTGCCAATTCAGTTGTTTGTCACAAACAATGATTTTTTCGATGAAATTTTCCCGAATATATAAATAGGAATGGAAAAAGAAAAAACGATTACGAGATTTAAGACTACCTGTAAAGAAAAATTCTTGTTCCATTTCTTGGATTAAATCACATATAAATTCAACTTTAATTCGATTTGTTCGACTTTTTGCCCGGTTATAATTTTTTACAAATTCATTAATATCGAATTGCAGAGAATTTCTTATTTCTTTCCTAATTTGAACGGCTAATTTTTCTTTAAATGGATTTAAACGATTTAAATATCGCCGAAAAACTATGTTATTATCTAATATTTCTAATTTGAATTGAAATTTTTGATTTAATAAAGAGATAATTTCATTTTCTGCTCCTGCAAATCCTCCTTCATTCGAAAGTGTGTCTGCATTTAACATACCTCTCTTAGATATATTAGTAAAAATTAAGTTTTCTACATCATTCAATAGAGAATCGAAAATACATGCATATAAGACAATTAACTGAAAAATAGACTTAATTGTATTCTTGGAGAAAAGATATTGTAAATCATTTTGCGTATGTTGATATTCGTGTCGAAGAAAAGACAAGAGATATGAATATATTGGCCCTGGTCGATAGGGTAAAAACCAACTATAAGTTTCTAAGGTGAAAACGATCCAAAAAGTATTCGATGGATCTGCAATAGTAGAATTTTTAAAATTAAAACCACCATTTGCTTTTTGAAGTTGGTGTAAAGAAATTAAATCACTTTCTTTTAAAGGATCTTGCATATTAAAAATTCGAAACAAAAGTAACTTAAAAACAATATTAGGTCCTTTGGATTGCTTGAGATTTGGTTTTAATTGCTGTATTATTTGATGTTGAATAGTTCGTGGGGAATTTCCTAATAATAGATAGAGTGTGGTAATGTAAAAAAGAATTTCTGCTTGGGATTTCCGAGTATTCTTTTTTAAATGAAATTGCAGGTCTAAAATATAGTTTTCCAAATATTTCTTTCGATTTCCATTCAAAGTCGCTAAATATTCAGTTAATTTTCCTGTTAAGGCGAATATATTTAAGATGTAATATGTACTTAAGATATCTGAATCAGTAATCGAAAAAGTTGTATTTTTCTTTTTTTTTGAGTTTTTCAATTGAGGATTTAAAAAACCAGATTTTTCATCTTCTGTAACTTCAAATTTAATCAAAGTTTGATAATATATTTCAAATTCACTAGTTTTTAATAATTTTAGATATTTTAAAGTGAGAATTTGCCAAAATAAAGTCTCTATATCTGATGTTTGGGAAAAATTATCACATTTTTGGAGTAATTCATTAATAAAACTTGGATAGAATATTTGCGGGATTGAATCTATAAATGTGAATGGTTTCCACTGGGGAAATTTAAATTCAGCCATGAAAAATTCAGTTCCACTGGGTTTTAGTGCTTTATTGGAAAGTGAATTGATTTTTTTTTTTTTTATTTTAGATCCGCCCTATCATTTTCAATTTTTAAATTCTAATAAAAAAATATCATCTGTCTATAAAATATCTTGCACGCCTAATAATTATCAGATAACCATTAATTAACATTGGATATTTTATTTCAAGCCATAAAAAGAAAAAAACAATAAAATAGGGTAGTTTTCCAATATAATAGGGATATACGCGCTTTATTCTTATGGATCATCAAAAAATTCTGCTAATGAACGAATTAAATCCTTTGTTACTACAATTCCAATTACATGATATGTTTCATCTACAATAGGTACTCGTTCAATATTGTATTGATTCATTTTTTTAATAATTTGAGGTAAACTTTCATCTGGTTTTCCCACTACAGGATTTTTCGAATAAATATCATCAACATGAAATATATCAGTTCCGATTAATGTTTTCGAAATTTGAATATCCCGTTGTGTAAGAATACCAATTAGTTTTTTAGTTTCTGGAGAAACAACAGGTAATCCACCAATATTCTTTTTAATCATTAAAATTTCAGCAGTTGAAAGCTTTTCCATTGGTTCAACTACTGTAACATCCCTGCTCATTATATTTTCCGCTTTGATTTCATGTAATTCCTTACAAGCTTTATTTTGGTCGCACATGCAAGATCAGTAAATCATTTTAACTTTAAGAAATTTCTACTTTTGATTTATTGAATGAATTTACAGCGAAAATTTCCACCTGATGAAATAAAAATTCAAAGAAGTTCATCAAATCAAACTGAAAACATAAAAAATTTTTTGATATCTCCTGAAATCGATTTGTATATCAGTTTAACTTGTAAGGATAAAGATGAGAGATCCAAATTACTACAAAATTTGATGAAAACTCCCAAAGAATATTTCATTCGAGTTAATCTTACTCGAATTTCAAGAAATAATTTAATTAATCACCTTAGTGAAGCATATCCATCTTATAATTTTTCTTTAACTTCTTTGGAAAATATGATTTCAATTCAAATTAAACAAGCACCAGAAATGGAAATACACACTCCAATTATATATTGTGATAAATTTGCAGCAGAATCTGTTATGATGGGGGCTAATCTTTATGTTCCTGGTGTATGTGAAATTGGCGGTAGATTTTCCAATAATATCTTGGTTTCTGTAATGTTGGATCCTCAAAAATTACCAAAATCAATTCATTATGATGAAAAACATTTTCATGTCGCAAATGGAATCACTCAGATCGCCTCAAAAAATTATCCAAAAACAATTTCAGGGATTATGGTTAAGACCCAACAATCGAAATTTAGTCTCCCACCTTATCGTCAAAGTGAATTTTATGAAAGAGGATTGATATCAGATCAAAATTTTCAGGCAAATCTCGCTACTCGAATTTTCGCTTATTTTATTTTAGAGTATTATTTCAAAAATAAGAAGATTCCTGTGATTTTTGATACGTGCTCAGCACCAGGACATAAAACATGTGCATTAGCAGAGTGGATACAATATTTAACCAAAAAAAGGGGAAATCCAAAATGGTTTCCAATTATTTCAATCGATCGATCAAAAAATCGACTTTTACATTTAAAACATGATATTAATCGACTGGGATTGGAAAATATTGAAGTGATTGCTTGTAAATTAGAAAAAATTGATAAAAAACACCCACAATTTGTTGGAACTGGTGATTTTGTTATTTTTGATCCACCATGCAGTGCACTTGGACCAAGACCAAAACTTTTCATTCAAAAATCAAAAGAAGATTTAGAAGCATACGCTATGAATCAAAGAAGATTACTTAAAATTGTACATAGACTTGTCAAACCTGGAGGATATTTAATGTATAATACTTGTACTTTTGCTATTCAAGAAAATGAAGGTATTATGGCCTATGCTATTAATAAATTAAATTATGAATTGGTTTCACTTCCACCAGAATTTGGATCTTTTGGTCATTCAGGATTAGATTATTCTGGGATTCCATCAGAAACTAAGTCCTTTATGCGCCGATTCTATCCAACTGAAGAAGACGGACAAGGTTATTTCATCGCATTATTAAAGCGAAAAAATTTTGATACTTAAAGCAAAATTATACGCTGCTGATGGGATAATATTAGGTACTCCAGTTCATGGACTATCTGTTAATGCAGTAATGAAGAATTTCTTAGATCGAATAGGAATGTGCGAATTAGTTTAATGCATATACATCAATTTATGGAAATAAATATATTGTTGGAATTGCAACTACAGGGCGTTTTGGAGCAAGAAAAGTTACAAAACAATTAGTGTCTCTCGTTCAAGGTGTTTTTCAATATGGATATATATCTGGTCGTTTAGGAATAGCACGTGATACGAAACCAATTAAAGAAATTCCAAATGCTTTAAATCGAGCTGAAAAAATCGGTAAAAAATTAGTTAAAGATATTGAATTAAATCGAAAATTTCCAGTTCAAAATTTATTTGGGAAAATGTTCGAAGATTTTTTATGCGTCCACTCTTCTTAAAAAATATTTTAGCACATAAAGATGATCTGATGGCAGGTGTGTATAAAAATCTAATACAAAGGGGAATTATTCAAGCTTAATTATTGATTTCTCCAATATAGCAAGGATAAATGTTTTCAGCATGAAATATCGCTATACCTTGAGAAAATTTAGTGTTTACCTTAAAAGATTGATTAATTTCTTTTTGCTTAATTAAATCAAGTAGAGGCTTAATTACACCTGAATCGTACCCCAATTGCCATAAGGGTATCTGTATTTGTTTTTCTACTTTTTTTTTTTGTAATATAATAATTAAACAGCGAGATTTCGAAAAACGTGCAAAAGCAAGAATTTCAGAATAAGAGTCTTCGTTTTCTGATGAATCATTTGTGTCAAATTGAAAATTAAAAAAAGATCCAATTTGTAATTCAGAATATTCTTTTCGTAAAAATATCATTTTCTTATAAAATTGCCGTAAATTGGAATTCCATCTGGATTTCTCCCAAATCATTGGCTGTCGATTGGCAGGATCAGAAATACCCTCCATTCCATTTTCATCTCCATAATAGATCATCGGTATTCCAATGTAAGTGAATAAAAAACACACCGCCATTTTCATTATTGATTCATTTTTTCCTATTGCCGAAAATAATCTTGGAACATCGTGGCTGTCTAATAAATTAATTTGGATAAGTTGAAATTGAAAAGGTAGCTTATTACGATAAATTTTCATCTGTGTAATCATATCTGAAAGTGAAAAATAATATGAAAATGAAAAACAACGAAATTCTTTATTACTTAATGCTTGAATTCCATCATTTTGGGTTAGCCATCGAATAAGAGGAGAATAAAATCCACAATAATTAGTGATTGCATCAAGTTTATGATGATTCACTAATTCAGCTCCATCATAAAAGCTTTCACCAATAATAAAAGAATTAGGATTAACTTCTTTTAATTGAACACGAATTTCTTCCCATATATTGATCTTTTTTCCTAATGAATCATATTTCCCAACCATATTTGCACAATCAAATCGCCAACCATCAATGTTATATGGTGCTTTCATCCAAAATTTAAGAACTGAGTCTGATTTTCGATAGATTTGATCTTTAAGTTTATCAGAATTATAATTTAGGCGAGGAAGGAGTTTATAATTCTTCCACGCATCAAAACTTTCTGGATCTTCATTATAAAACCGATAAAAACTTCTATGTGGATCATTTGGTGATGTATATGCACCTCCTTTGTTGGGGTCACCATTTCTATTAAACCATGGGTGTTTATCTCCCGTATGGTTGATTACAGCATCTAAAATAATTTGAATTCCTTGATCATGCAAATCTTGTACCAATTGAGCAAATTCTTCATTGGTGCCAATGTGTGGATCAATCCTATAGTAGTCAATTGTGTCATAACGATGATTGGAATTAGCCATAAAAATTGGATTTAAATAAATACCATTTATTCCCAAATCTTGAAGATAAGATATTTTTTCTTTAATTCCTGCTAAATCGCCGCCATAAAAATGTAGACTAGTATAATTTTTTCCATATTCTCCAGGAATCTCATTCCATTCACAATGAACTGATTTTTCATTTCCTCTACAGATTTCGTTATCTTTTACATCAATATAAGGATTTCCATTGCAAAATCGATCAGGAAAAATTTGATAAAATACTGTTTTAGTTACCCATGATGGGATTTGAGCATCTGCAATTATGGTGAAGCTATATTCATCTGGAGGTGATATTCGAGTTATTCCTAATCCCGAATACCAAAAATGTTCTTGTTTTGTTAAAATCCTAAATCTATACTTTAGTTCACAACATTGTAATTCTATATTTGTAGAATATATTTGTAGATTTTGCGAGTGATTATTTATTAATGAATTATTTCTTTTTAAAATGGTTTTTTTTTGCATTTCAATATTAATTTCTTCACCATCTTGAAAAAAACTGAAGAATATTTGAACGATGGGAGAATTTTTTAGCATTTGGATATGAATATGAATGTTTTCTCCCTTTTTTGGGTTAGCTGGGAAGACAAAATTTCGACTACCATCGTGAAATACACTTTTCTTCCAATCATATTTTCCTATATCCATAAACTCAAACTCATTCTTAATTAAGGTTTCAAAATTGAAATATTTTTGTAATTAAAGAAAAAAAATGTTTGATTCTTTAATACTTCAAATTCTTCTGAATAAATTATTTTCATTTATTTAACCATATAAAAAACGTAAAAAATATCAGTAAAAAAGCAGTTTTAAATATCTTGAAACAGAAATTTGTTTCTATTTGGTGTAAATTTCAGTAATACGAGATTTTTTGATTTAGGACCTTCAGGCCAAAACATTTGTAATGCCTCTCGCCATAAATCTTCTTTAATATTTACATCGTCAATTATTTTCATCGTTCCAAATAAAATTACCTTTTCTCTGCGGAAAGGATCTTTATAATTAAGAATTACATTACTATTCTCCATAATATCTTTTATCTTTCGTGTATTTTTACTCGTTCCAAACCATATTGCATCTTCATCTTGAGGTCGCGTTAACACTGTCATTTCACGCCCACGAATTTTATGATTTGATGAATAAGTATAAAGAATGACTACTTGTCCATAAATAAAAATTTGAGAAATTGGCTTCATTTTAATTCAGTAACAATCTTAGGAAAATGATTGACAAAAATATATCTCTTTGAAAAAATCATTATTCAATGGATTTTAATTATTTTTTATAATTATATTTAAATTTCCAGCCAAATTTTAGGATCTTCTAATCCTAAATACCAATAGCATGCACCTGAAAAGGGATAATTGCTGAAAAGTTCAAGTTTTTTCATAATTGTTGCTGAATCGCTGTAATATGCAATATGATTTCCATCTCCTATAGAATATGTAAGCTTTAATTCGTAGGCATCTTCAGTTCTCTCAATCTTTGTTCCTCCTTGTTTTGCTATTAAATCAAATGTAGAAAAACCATCAGAAAACGATGAACCTGAATCTATTCCCCAATCATAGCCATATAAAGGAATTCCCATAAAAATTTTTGAGTAATTTGTTTTATTTGGATCAATTTGTGATAAATATTTCTCCACATTCATAATCCATGATAGTGGCGATATTTCCCCAGGTGTCGACCAAGGTCCATGATAATCATAAGTCATAATCATCATCCAATCTACAATTTGTAATATTTTTTTATAATTAAATGCACCGCCCCAGCCATTTAAATCATCCCAAGTTTTTGCTGGTACATCAATAGATATAATCCATTCTTTGGGTAGATTATTTCGAACATATTTTAAAAAATTCGTGTAATTTGCTCGGAGTGTTGAAGGAATATTTTCAAAATCTAAATTAAATCCTTTAAATCTTAAATTATATGAAATCATTTGCTGATCTTGAATATTTATGATTGATTGTATAAAATTTTCTTGTGAACTTGGTGATGAAAGAAGATTTGAAATTAAAGTTGCATTAAATCCATCATTATAATTTGATATAAGTGGGTGAATTTCAATTCTATATTGCTTACAAAGTTGGATAGTTTGGTTAATTTGTGAATTATCTAAATAAGAATTCCATATAACAGTTCCGTTATTGTAAATTCTAAACCATACTGGAGAGATATAATCAATTTTTTCTGCATGCTCCTGCAAAGCAGTAAATGATAGATTATTCCATGAAGCAAACCAAAAGAAGGATTTTTGATGAATATACTCTCCAGATTCGATGAAATAAACTTGAATATGTGGATAAAGCAAAAATCCTCCAATAATTCCCGTCGTTAGTAAAAATACAATAAAACTAATGAAACAAATTTTCTGATTTCTACTTTTTTTTTTTTTGAAGTATTTTTTTCTCACAATAATTATTACGAAATTAGTTGCATATACTTTTTTATATTTTGTCTGTTCCATTATAGCTATGGGAATTAGTACAATTATTTTAATGAATCCTTCAGGTGTGCCATATTTTTCCGGAAATTACATTTGTCCAAATGGAAACAATTGTCATGTATATTCAAAAGATGCTGTTGTTCAAAAAAACCCCTCATTAGTTAGTGGGTTCTTTTCTGCAATATTTTCTATGTCTACTTTCTCTGGTGGTGATTTACGTCAGATTAGTTTTGAAAAATTCCAATATCTCGCTGCTTCTGCACCTAATGTAATTATAATAATGGCTATTACGATTGAAGATGAAATAAGTGATTATGAGAACCGTGTTCGTTTGTGTTTAGAAATTTTTACTAAAGAATTTGGTCATATTTTAGAAGATTGGAGGGGAGATCAGCAAATCTTTAATCAATATCAAACATTGTTAGAGGAATCTAATGTTTTCGATAACGAGCCTATGTATCGTAAAAATTGTATTGAATGTGAACACGATCAAGATTGTATTTTTAGAATGGTTACAGGAAAACAAGGTATGGATATTAAGGAAAAAATGGCGCAATACCCTCATCGTAATTTTTTCCAAAAATTACCTATCCTAATCCGGGAAGTTATGAAATATCGAAAGCAGTTAAAGAGATTTCACAATTTCCGATCTGCTTATGAACAGAAAAAAAAAATTCAACCTGATTTACATATCGCGGATTTTAAGCCTAAATTTAACTCTTTTGATTGAACAATTTCCAAAAACTAATTTACACTTTACTAGAAGAAATCTTTTTGTAAAAATCCATCTTATTATCAAATGATTTATAATGATACTCTTTTTTATTCTCACACCCATTGAAGGCTCGCCAATTCTGCATTATCAAGATGACAGAGCATTCCAAAAGATTATAGGAGAAGCAGTTCCTGATCCTTTCATAATCATTCAAATGGCTAAATCATTATATCTTATGGGAAAAGAAATGCAGACAGGTGGGCTCCAAAAAATGGATATGACATCCTATAAATTATTTACCCATTTAAATGAGAATTTGTTGCTTATAATTGGTGTTCATTTCAACCGACGCAACCAAAAGAAATTTGAGACATTAAAAGAAGCTCTTCCTGAAATCCACTCTCAATGCTTAAGAATAGTTAAAAAAGCAGAAAAAAAAATGGATAAAAATATAACCGAATTACTTGATAACATCGAAATAAATGAGATTATCAAACCTTTTCCATTATTACGAAAAGAATTCAGACATTTATCTTCAAAACTCTAAGCAGTTAAAATTTCGTAAAATTCGCAATGTGTTTAGGGTTAAAATTCCCGCCCAATTTTGTTTAGCTGTGTTCCAGAAAGCGTCATATTGATCCCACTGCCAACTCGGCTCGATCTGAGTGTTTTCTTCAAGTTTTTCGATACACCATTTAATATTTTCATTTAGTAATTCAATTGGTATTCTAAATGGATTTTTATCTGGATGATTTACGAAATCTAAAGGTTTAGGTACATAATCTTCCCATTTGGCTAAATCTGTTTCAATAAGGGAATTAATTGCTTTTTTAAGTGTAGAAAGTAGAATTTTTTGATACGGCTCATCAACTAACCAATAGAGACGAATTGCACAATAAATTTCGTGTTCTGAAGGGAATACCTTTTTTTCTGATAGATATTTGATTACAAATTTGGTTGTGGCTTCAATAAAATCTTGATACTGCTTTTCGGGGAGTAGATTTCTATAATGATAAAAATAACCTGTTAATTCAGCACTTGGATTTGCCCAAGATTTGTCAATTATGGTCATTTGAGTTAATTCATCCCAATGCCACCATGGAGCATGTGGGAAATCATTGATCTCAGGACGAACAGCATACCAACCCCTGCGATTAATATCAAAACTAGTTATCAAAGAGTGAAGTGCAAGAGCTATTTTTTGATCTATTTGATTCTCTACTCTAGTGAATAAATCATTACTGATGAGAGTTCCACCATTGCTCATTTTTTGATTAATTTCATATTTAAGTTCATGGAGTAATCGCAAGCCTACAGAAGTTGCCATAGGAGTAGACTGTGGTAGATGGAAATCTGGTTCAATTCCCATCCCAAATCCCCCATCTCTATTTTGATATCGTGTAATTTCTTCTAAAACAAGTTCGGGAGATCCATTTTCAAAAAGAAAAGAAAAGAATTTTTTTTCCAAATTACGTGCATTTTTAAATAAGGTAATTCGCACTTTTTCAAGCGTGTCTTTAGAAAGAATAAGGGAATAATGCATTATAGGGGAAATAATACAAAGAAGTATTAAAAAAATATTATTTTTGATTAATTTTTCCCTTTTTCATGTATCTTGTGACAATTTTTTACTGATCAGAAGTGCTAAATGCTTTAACCAGATGGAATATTAATCTCGAATTATTATTATAAATAGGCCATTGAATTTGAACACTTTCTCAGATGTTTTATGCCCGAGAAGGAGCAATTCGCATTGAAATTCCGCAACGAACAAACAGTACACCACCTTTTACTAAAGATCAGTTAAAGTATAAATATATCGATTTGAAACCGTTAGCCCAAGATAATTATGAGAATTTGGGTTATGAAAGAGATAGAATTCCAAAGAAATCAATAAAAAGGTAATCCTTTTACAGAGAGATTAAAAAATCCCTAAAATTTATTTGAAATTAAAGTATAACGCTTTGATAGAGTTATTTCGTTCGGTTTGGAGCCAAAAGATGTCTTTCAACAATGCAACAATAAAATAACTCTGCTTGTTATCCAGCCCTAAGTTGTATCGAATAGAATGTTCACAAATGAGTTATTATTTCCAATTCTTGATTTTGTCCATTACTCTTCATGTTAAAACGAAGAAAAGTCAATTCCAGCAATACTTTTTATTTTTTCAAAATCTTGTTTGTCCCGAGTAATAATTCTCGAAATCCCCATAGATAATGCAGATCCAGCAATCAAACAATCATTTTGCTT
>NZ_JBPLBG010000013.1:0-30562 GCF_054039255.1 Candidatus Harpocratesius sp. | reverse complement strand
ATTCCTCCAATGAGTAAAATAAGAATAAGAATGCTCCATATCCACATAAGAAAGCAAAGATTCGAGGAGATTTAAATGATTCGATTATAACACATAAGTGCGATGATCAAAAAACTTAGGTCTTACAAATTTTTTAACCTAATCAGAATTCTTCATTAGTTTTCTAATATCATAGTTTAATGCCCATTTCAAGTGTTCTTCAATAAATTCTTCTGGAATAATTTCTTTTGCATCTCTTTTCGCCCATTCTGCCAGAAATTCTATATACTCCATACCTGAAATTTTCCATGCTTTTTTAAATCCACATTTTCCTTCTTTCAATAGATTAAAAGCAATTTCTATCCTTTTAGGCTTTAAATTATTAAGAAATGCTTTTCTTGCAATTTCGGCAAGAGAAATTCCGGTAGTTTCCGATATCATCTTGGCGATTTTTAGATCTTCATTATTGATACGGAAATTTATTTGATTCATGATATAATTAATATCACATAAATTAAAAAAATTAATGTATATTTGATATAAAAAATATCATTTCGATTTTAATATATCTTTTTTTATGTATTGTATATCAATTAATTTATTATTGATATCATTTTACTAATTTTGCAGACAAAATGTCAAATAAAGTATCTACGATTAATGTAAAGGGGATGATTACCATTCCACCAGAAATCTGAAAAAAATATAATTTAACTCCTGGAGATAAATGTAAAATACTAGATTTAGGTGATGAGATAATCATAATTCCTTTGAATAAGAATTATTTAGAAATATTTCGAACTTTTTCATCTAAAGATTATGAGAAATTAATAGAAAAATTAAATGGTGATGAAATCAGTCTTGAAAATGAATTTTAATCCAAAATCTAGTGTGTGTCTCGATACAGGAATAATTGTTCTTTTGACTGGAAAGGAACAAAATGAAAAAATGATTCAATTATTCAATTCAATTCAAAAAAATGAAAAAACAGCTTTCGTTATGAAAACGACCATTTTAGAAGTTATTAATCATATTTTTTGTATCCTGCAGGGAAAATCGCTCTCTTTATCTCGCGTGGCCGAATTGTTGGAATAATATCCAATAATGCAAGTAGGATTAAATAATCAAATAATAAATCAGGCAGGAATATTGACATGTCAGCATAGAAACATGTTATCCTATAATGATTGCATTTCAATTGCTTTTTGTTTACTTGAAAGGATACATTTTCACACGACAGAAAAGAAATTAAAGAAATTCCACATAATACTTTGACTATATTACAAGTTGTGAAATATAGCTTTTAATTATCTCAGTAATGCTATTCATTTGAAAAGTGAATTCATTTTCGGTTAAAATTTATATCGCATTTTAATGGAAAGTTGAATTCCTTTGCAAAATTCAGATCACAAAGAACATGTTGGATTAATTTACAATTAAATTTGTTGTATATGCTTTATAAATTTAATAATTTTGGTTGATTAATTTCTGATTAATATCAAAGTTTTAATTCAATTCAATAACGACAATACGTATGTTTTCCTCAATGGAAGAATATCCAATATCAACTGAGATCGAACAAAAATTTGCAGACGAATTTAATTTTATTCTGAGTAATGTTTTTAATGAAGAAGATCAAGATCATGGAATGAGTTATATATTCGAGGAGCCCTATACTGTAAATGAAAGAGGGCATATCGAAAAAGTTGTTTTAGAAAAAATACATGTTTCAAAAATCCCGCTTTCTCTTTTCAATTTACCATTTTTAAAAGATTTAAAATTTTATAATTGTAATTTAAAAGAAATTCCCGAACAAATTCTTAAATTACCAAATTTAAAAAAAATCTCATTTTTTAGGAATAATATTACCAAAATTCCTGAATGGTTTGGTAAATTGAAGAACTTGGAAGAAATAAGTATTGAATCTGAACCAATAATACTATTACCCATTGCATTGAAATCATTAACAAAATTGAAACGCATATTTATCATTGATCATTCCTTATCCAAATTTCCTTTAGTAATCAATTATTGGAAAAATTTGGAGGAATTATCAATATCAGGAAAAAAAATTGAATTAAATAAAATCAAATGGAGTGTCCTCCCTAAGCTAACAAAAGTATATTTATCTAACAGTAATATTCTATCTTTACCTGAATCTCTGATAAAGTTAAAGAAATTGACAGAGCTCCATTTGACAAATATTAATCATCTTGATTTTCCAAAGAATATGAATCAATTACGATCCTTAAAAGAACTTCATATAAATAATTGTAATTTAAAAGAAATTCCCGAACAAATTCTTAAATTACCAAATTTAGAAATATTAAATCT
Organism: Candidatus Harpocratesius sp.; assembly: GCF_054039255.1. Lineage (NCBI taxonomy): Archaea > Promethearchaeati > Promethearchaeota > Promethearchaeia > Promethearchaeales > Promethearchaeaceae > Candidatus Harpocratesius > Candidatus Harpocratesius sp. The sequence continues at coordinate 28,249 of NZ_JBPLBG010000013.1, read as the reverse complement.
TGATGAAAATAAAATCTCACAAATTCCATCACAAATAAAAAATTTAATCAAATTAGAAGTTTTACGCATTGTAAATAACCCAATACAGAAGTTTTCTCAAGATTTCAAAGATCTTAAGAATTTATATCATATTTTCATCAATCAAGATACATTTCTAAAATTTCATTCACACTTGCAAGTTTTTGAAAAAAGTGGTATTGCAATAATTAATGATGAAAAAAGTAGAAGAGAATTTATGAATTCAAAGAATTTAGATAATCTCTTTTCAGAGGGAATAATTCGATTGTTAGCCATTAAAAGCGGAAATAAAAAATTAATCCAACAACTTAAAGTTGAAAGAAAGAAATACATGAAAAAATATGGAATTACAGGTTTTATGGATAAAACACCTCGAAATTCAAAATCACTTCTGAAAAATCGAAAAAAAAATGGAAATAAATATAATCAAATCGCAATATATAAAAAAAAACTTATTCGCACTGACTGATCATAATTAAATTTTAAGCTATGGAACATGAAGCAACTGCAATTCTAACTATGGAATTGATCTGAAATCCAATCCAAATATGTACGAATCCCAATATCCGAAACAGGTAATCCTTATGGAGTAATTCTATTCAGAATACATGCTCAATCTCCGCAATATCCTTATTAATCATAACAGGTATTTTGTGATTAAGAAATTTCTTATAGGCTCTTCTATCTGCTGTAATAGTTATCCCAGATTTTTTTATTTTAAATACTTATAATATTGAATTTTTGATGAAGGAAATTTTTTTTTAATACCATCTACCATTGATTTATCAGTCGTGTGAACAGAAAATCCCATTTCTTTTGCAAAAATATACAGAAGTGCGTCCACTGTTGATAATTGAGGAATTTGGTGTCTTAATATCCCTGCTGAGATAAAATATTTTAATTCAATTAAAGGATAAGCCGTAATATTATAGCTTTGAAGTAGAGAATAAATTATATCATTAATTTCTGTTTTCTTCTTCGTTTTAACTAACCACCTTGATACCTCTAAAATTATAGGTTGAATTGTCGCGGTTTTATATTTTTGATTTTGAATGTTTTTGATTAGATTTTTTAATTTCTGGGGAGGATTTTTTGTCAGGAGGTTTAGGATAATCCCCGTATCAATTAAAATTTCACTCATATTTCAGCCTCCAATGCAATTCTAAATAAATCTAAAATGGATCTCTATTTTCAAATTCAATATCAATCTCTTTTTGAGATTCTATTTTCTTCATAAGATCCACCATTTCTTCATAGGTAAAAATTTTATTTTCTTCTTTAGTGAAATCGATAATTGGCTTTAAAATGATGTACCCATTTTTTTCACTCACTAATATTTTGTTTCCATCCTTTATGTTCAATTTTTTCCTTATTTTTGCAGGAATGGTTAACATTCCTCTATTGGTGACTGTCACCATGTTTGGAGTCATACTAAGTAATTAATTATATTACAGATATTAATTATTTTGCTAAGATTTGGATACGATTCTTAGAGGTTAATACTTCCTTAACTTTTTCATTCTAAGTCGCATTCATCAATGTTCCAAATGAAATAAGGAATTTAACATCTCTATTTCTGTTTCATATTAGAGGTAATCCCGTTTCTTCAATGATTAAAGAAACTTCTTTATATCATTCACTAACGGAAAGAAAATGTGAATTATTCATCCAATGGCGAAGACACAAATTTAAGAGTTTATAACAATTGATGGATCATTTATTATTTATTTTTGACCAAAAGTAGTGAAAATGTGATCATATTACTATAAGTATGGATCATCTAAAATGGTTTTTAAATTTAGATATGAAGATTATTTTGTTTAAAAAAATACCCTCTTTGCCTTAAAAAAAATAGTTTTTGAGAAAAAAAGAAGAAATCTCGCAAACTTTAGTACATAGCTTTAATTTATTAAACTAAGATAATTTTTCTAATTTTAAATAAATGCAAACAACCGTTTTTCGGTGTTTGACTATTTTTATTTATGAGTTGAATTTTATGAAGCAAGAACAATGGATAATAGAAGAAAACCGACGCCTTGATCAACAAATCCTTGATCAACAAAATGACAATGAAATAAGACGACAAGTAAACCATGAATCATTATTAACCTCTATAAAAAACGCTAAAGCGTATAACGGTTAATTTTTTTTTTTTCAGAACCAACTACATTTTAACATGCACAACAGAATGTCAAAGGTGTGCTAATGGACTCTTAATTGTTTGCAAAGGTTCATTTTTATATTCAATTTTCCATTCATCCAAAAATGAAATATAGGTTTTCACCAATTCTTCACCAATATCCTCCAATTTTTTAGCCTTTTGCACTTCATCCATCCCATCTAAGAAATGAATAAGTGCCAGATTCATCAATCTAAGAGGAAATTTCGGATAAAATAATCCAAAACGTTCTAGGCAGATTGTAGATTCTGGAGGTTTTTGTTCAATGGAAATAGGTGTGTTTACACACATTTTCGTCATATAAGGACATTCTGCTTTGTCCAAAACAAATAATTTTTTACAAGTAAGACACCAATACTTTCCGCTTGGAGAATTCTCCCCTTTAGGTAATTGTGATATTTTCTCTGTAATTTTCTTTCGGTTTTTGTTCAACATACTATCACCCTCTTAAGTTATTAAGTTCCTTTTTCTATAAAAATAACTCTACATAAATAAAATTTAAAATTCAAAAGCTAGATTTCCTCCTTATTTTCCTTTCTGCCCCCCCACCCCACCCACCTCTAAACCGAGTAATTTTAAATATCCTTCAAGTCAATCATGAGCTTAATTAACCGAAAGACTAGAGTGGGAAAATCAACTTCTTGATGGTTTATCGGTTTTATCTTGAATTTCTTGGAAAACGAAAATTTCAAATTTCAATCATCTTCCTGATGGTGTAAATTAGTTTATCTGATTTATCTCAAGATCTGGGAAAAATGATTTTTCAAATATACATGAGTTTGAGCAAGAAGTGGTAAAAAATTTAACCGATTTGAAAAATGGATTTAGCAAAATTATAATTCCCACACTATATCATAGTTGGAAAAATTAGTGGTATTATAGTTGACTTTTTGGATAATTGCACTGATATCTGCGTCAATTAGTCGTTAAAACGTTAGTATAGGGGAGGCAGGCGTGAAATAGGTTAAATTTTTTAAACTTATTCGCACTATTCAATCTAACTTGAAAGACATGAGATTATTTTAATCCTTCAGTTGAAAAGAAATACTGCACAAATTCAAAACTTAATTTATACGCCTCTTTCTTTGAAATAACTGGTTCAATCTTGTATTTGTGATCCTTTTGAGTTAATGGATCTAATTTTTCTACCAATTCATCCATAAACTCTTTGAATTTTTCATGATTGAGAATGTGGAATTTATCTATGAATTCATCAAATGTAAAAATGCCTCCATTAATCAACATCTTCTCAAATTCTTTCCTTTCTTTACTTCCACGCATCATCATTTTATCAAAATTAATACTTAAGAAAATCCAGATGAAAATAAAAACAGAACTGAAACTGATAAGATCAGATTGGGGATTAACTGTTGGTGAAGGTTTGAATAAATACACAATCGGTCCCCACCAATAATAATTAACCACATCTTCAAAGAAATTTGGATCAATACTTCCTACAACATATCCTAAAAAGCATGTAATCCCTGTTAGAATTGTTTTTCCAATAACACACGGAAGAAAAGTTTTATAATAAGGGTATTTCATTAAACCCATGGGAACTAAAATCATATCATCAGGTAAAGGACTTGCTGCAAATATAAACACAATAAGGGGAACTACTTTAGGGTTTCGTTCAAATTGTTCACGCATACGGTGAAATTTTTCACCTACTTCAGATTCTCTAACCTTTTTTGCAGATCCTATTAATCTTCCAATATAATAACTAATAAATTCGCCTAAAGCAGCACCAAGACCACTTAAAAGTCCAATCCAAACCCACTCAGTAGGGTTTTCAACTGCTAAAGTATATATCACTAAAACATAAGGGATAATAATCATTACAGAACTATTTCCAATAATAGAAATTAAAAAGGCAATTAGAAGATATTGGGTAGAATTGGTTCCAAATTCCCGAAACCATATAGAAATATTTTCAATTGCTGAATATAAGGGAGTTCCTTCCCGAACAACAGCAACTAAGGTGTAAATAATAGCTAACATTATTATGGTAAAAATGTCAATAAAACGAAGACGAAGTGTTTTTTTTCCTAGATGAATATCTACCATATTTTTTAATTAGCGTCATCTCTATAAGAAATCTTCTCTATAAAGAAATCAAGGGCAAACAAGTGCGAATAAGTTTTAATAATTTGCATCAAAAAAGGTACACATAACTATGAAACTAATTCTTCCAATTGCAGGGGTTGGTCAACGATTACGTCCATTCACATTTAGTAAACCAAAAGGATTTGTTACTATTGCAGGATCTAGAGGAGTAGATCATATTTTAACAAAAATTGGTGCAAATCTTCCAAAAAAAACCCCATTATGTTTGATAACAGGCTATAAAAGCCAACAGATTATGGATTATATGAATAAAACATATTCAGAAAAATTTGCAATTGACTACATTGAACAAATTCCAGTGGGCTATCAAGCAGATATTCCTTATTTTTCAGGATTGGGGCATGCAATTTTGCTTACCAAAGAGTGGTTTGAGACAACTGATGATGTAATTGCTCCTGGCAGAAATCCAGATGACACTTTGATATTTCTTAGTGATATGATTCCTGTAAGAGATTACCAGTTCATAGTTGAAGCTTTAAGTCAACCAGAAAATGATGGCGTAATCGGCTCAATGATTGTTCCTCCAGAAAAAACTCAATTTTACGGAATTCTAGAGACAGATGAAAATAATTTCATTATTAAAATGGTAGAAAAGCCAAAACAGACTAATTCTACCCAAGCTATTTCAGGAGTATATGCTTTTAAAGCTAAAACAATTAAACGACTTTTTTCAATATTAGAAGAACAGTATAGACAACACGAATTTGAGATTGCACAAGGGATTAAGCAACGACGGGAATTTCAATTTACCCCTGCATTACAGCAATTAGTTAATGAAGGGTTTAAACTGTTAAGCGCACCATTTCCGGATGGGATTCTTGATTTTGGAAGACCAGAAGCATTATTGAATGGTAATCGAATTCTTTTAGAAGCACATCAATCTCGAGTTGAGGGCGAGATCTCTAAAATAGAAAATTCAATTATTAAAAATCCATGCGCAATTGGAAAAGAAACTGTAATAATCCGCTCAGTTATTGGGCCTTATGTGAGTATTGGAAAAAATTGTGTAATTGAAGATTGTAATTTGAAAAATGTGGTAATTGGGGATAACTGTTATCTCAAAAAAATAATCACTGAGAACTCCATTATTGGTGATCAAGTCAAAATAGACTCTGTAATTAAAAACAAGATAACATTAGGAGATAACAGCTTTTTACTCGAATTGTAACAGATCAAAACAGATCAAGATTTCTCTTTTTTTAATTCTGCAAAATTTTATTTATTTTTAAAGCAAATAATAAATAATCATGTCTAGCGCAACATTTATAGTTGGATTTTATACAATTAAATGTCGAGGAAAAATTGATAGTAATTACAAAAAACTCGCTCAAGTTTTGCAAGAAAATAATTATAATCCAATTAAATTCGCAGAATTCCCATTATCGCGCAATAATTTAGCATCTATTGATATTCTAGTTATTCCTTGTCCAGATAATAATAAATTTACAAAAAGCGAAATTCAAGCCATAAAAACATGGGTTTCTCAAGATGGGGGCGGTTTGCTTTTATTAAGCCATGCAGGTGGTGATAAAGGTCGAAGAACAAACTTATCTGAACTATCTGAGCAATTTGGAATGATTTTTGAAAATAATCAAGTTCTAGATAAATTTCATAACCTTGGTGTTGAAAACCTTCCATTTATTGAAAACTTTACAATTCCTCATCCTATTAACGATAATCTTAATAGAATCGTTTTTCGTGCAGGATGTAGTCTTTCAGCTACAGGTATGAATGTAACACCTGTTATCTCTTCAGGACCTAAAGCAGATCCATTTGAAAGTCCATTATTGCTTGCATGTGAAGATGGAGAAGGGAGAGTAGTCGCTGTCGGTTCTTATGAAATGTTTAGAGATAAAATATCTGGAGGAATTAATCAAGATGATCATCAACAACTAGCATTAAACATATTTTCTTGGTTGAAAACTACACATAAAGAGAAGATCAAAGCAGGAATTGCACCAACGATCCCAGATTATTCAGAACATGGTTCAAATAATATTAATTCAGAAATTAAAACAAATCCAATGTCCAACCCTTCATTACCAGAGCAATTTCAATCAAGTATGTCAAGATTTCCTGGTATCCTTCCAAAACGATATGAATCTACCATAAAAATTCTAGCTAATGAAGATTTAATCACCGCTTTTGAATCAACTCTAACAGAATTCTTCAATTTTAAACAAAGAATTTTAAATGATCTAAACCAATTTGAGACAAATTTGGCACTTCTTATGAAAGCAGTTTTAGCTTCTGAAAAAGATATAATAGAATTTAAGCAACAACAACAATCAGATAATTTGAAACAAGAGCCTCAAGAACTTAATAATTTTTCAGAAAATTCATATAAAACTAAAAAACAAAATTCAATTAATGAATCTGATTTTTCTGCTTCTATAGAAACAGTTCCTACAAATACAAGTTCACCAAATGATATTTTAGCAGATATTCAAAATGAGTTTAAAATAGCAAATGGAACAGTTGAAGAAGGAGCGGAACCGGAAAAAATTAATCAGCAAGATTCAAAGAAAACTATTTCTCGCTCTACAAAAATGGAAAAAAGAAAACGTTCTTCTATTCAACAACAGACATCTCAGAAAAAAACCAAAGAAGATTTGAAAAAAGAATTGGCAACACTTGAAAATAAATTAAACAGTATTAAAAATCTGCGTGAATTTGTTGAAAAAAAGCATAATGAAGGAACATTGACAGATAAAAGATATGAAAAGCAGATAAAAAAACTTGATAGTGATAAAAATACTGCACAATCGCGGATTCAAGAAATTCTTAAAATTTTAAAATAATAGCCTTTTTTTTATTGATTAAGTATTCTCACTTATTCAATTTACTTAAACATCATTCGAGTTACATTTACTCCTCTTTCAACAAAATCTTCATCAAGAAACACTATCGCAAAATGTTCTTTATGAGGAACAATTAAAGGATAAGGCCAATAATCAGCATTGTTGCGAAATTTTTCTTGAAAAGCATCATCTAGGTCGAGTGTAATGGTCTTTTTACAATAATAACAATTGAAACGTAGTTTTTTCGTTGTCATTTCTTTTCCTCTCATTAAAAATATATTTAAATATTTAAATACCTTTGCCGAATTACTTAGTGATATTTTACATTCAAGTAGGAAGAGCATTCTTAAATAGCTTTTGATCTTTATGAATTATGTTTGAAAGCTTTCTTCTTTCAATAGTTTTAAATAATTAATTATATGATTTGGTATAAAGGTGCTCTAAATTGAAAGTTTCTAGTATACTCTAACCATAGGCTTTTATAAGTAATTTAACATGAATATCTTACCATTGAATATTCTTACGAAATATAATTCTACAAATTGTAGAAGATGGTGATCTTATGAGTTCAATAAAATCAATCACAATTGTTTGTATCTTTATGATTTCTATGTTTTCGGTCCCAATAACAGATTATGCTCGTGCTGCTGGTGATCCGAATTATGGAGATCAAATTGATACCCCTCAAGAAGGAAAAGAACTTGCTTTTATTTTGGGGGATATGTTCTCGACTTTTCGGGAATTTGGCGCATCAGGAGAAATGTTTGCAGATGTTTTTCAACTGATGTTCTCTAATTTTGAGAATATGTCAAGTACCGAATCAGATGTAAAAGGAATGTATGTGTTAAATGCGTCTATCATCACAGATAAGAGTAGCACAACTATCGATTACGGAGATAATGATGAATCAGTATATTATCCTTGGGGAATATACAATCTTGAAAATGCAACAAATCCAGATGATCAAGATGAATCTCCTTATTTTGTCTTAAATCGAAATGGGACATTAACATACAATACAACAGAAGGTGCTTCTCTTACATTTATAATCTGGGATAATGATGGTAGTTTCATTAAGGCTTTAGATAATGTTATCAATACAGTGAAAACATTCATGGAAATTGAAAGCAAAATGGAATCAGGGGCAATTAATGATGAGCAAGCACAAGCTCAAGCAATATCAGCCATGGTTGAAGCAATCACCTACTTCTTAATTCATATTAACGATATTATTACAGGTGATGAAGTAATTATCCTAAATATTATAGGATTTACTAATTATTATTCAAATTTCAACGGAACTGTTGAAGGAACATGGTATGTAACTGAAAATGGAAATCCAACAAATAATCGAACACTAGATGAAGCTTATCCAGATTGGCATAACCAATATAATCAAATTGCGAATTTATACCAAGATGATTATATGTTGTATTTGCTCAGTGAAGGTTATAATGAAACAAATGCAGATAGAGAATACACTTCATTTTCATTTGATTTAATTGAACTTTGGTTAAAAGAATTTCAAGTTTCAATTGATGCTGAAGCAATATTAGGTGCAATTGCGGGAGAAGAAGGTCAACAGTATTTCCATGAAAAAACTGCCACTGAAATCTTTCAAGAATTAAAGTTAGAATTCTACATTTTCACTCACCATTTCCAAAATTACTACTTATTTGATGATCAGAAATTCGATTCACCAATTTATTCTACAGAAGATCAGCAAAAGGCAAATAATGGAGTACCTGATGTAATATGGGAGAACGTTACCGAATATCAAGGCGATATGGTTGAACGTGTTTCCGATACAGAGATTGAATATTATCTTTTATTTAAAAATGCTGCAGATTGGAAATTTGATGAACCACAGTTTAATACTGATGAAGGTTCTGTTAATTGGGGAATTACCATTGATGATTTAGATTTTCGAGTTTTACCTTTAGGTATGCAAGATGATCAAGTAAATTCTACTGTTGCTCCAATTGAAAATATGGATTACCTTAAATTAGGATTCGAATTCAAACCTACTAAAAGAGAAAAAGTTGATACCTCAGGATTTGAATATGTCAATGCTAAAGGTGAAGTAACAATGGGATCAGCAAAAGTCAAATTACTTCAATCTTTTGGTCTTTGGAAACGAGATACTGATGGAAAACCTTTTACTCCTGCTTTGAAAGATCACAGTTATCAATTGGCTACAGTCTTTTTAAGTACCATTTTTCATTTCAAACTTTGGATTGAAAATCGGCAGATAACTGAAGGATCAGAGCAACCAACCCAAGCTCTCTTGAATGAAAGCAATTATAACAGCGAAACTTCAAAAGTCAAAGTGGGAAATGCAGAAGGAAATCTTCCGTTAGCAGAAATTGATATTGCAGGACCTGATTATGAAAAAACAACACCTGATGATGTAACAACGACCCACCCAGCCAAGACAACAACGATTCCTACAGTTTATGCAGAATGGGAAGGAAAAAATAGTGAAACATATACACAAGAAGATAATTCCACAGCCAGAATCAATTCTACAGTCAATTTTGATTTTTCATTGTTACTTTATGCAGTTTCTTATGATGCATTTTCCTCATCTGGTGATCAGATAATTCATGATCCAACATTCTCGATTTTCATCGTTTCTGAAAATCCAGGATTTTGGGCTGTAATATTGGTTGTAGGAAGTGTTTCACTGGTAGGTGTGGCAGCATTTTTGATTACACGTCGAAAAAATGCCTAATTTATGGATATTCGAGTGCGAATATGTTTTTTTCTTTTTCTTTTTTCTATGAGAATGAATAATTTTCCTACTTCATATTTTTATTATAAATTAATAGCATAATTATCACCGAATTTATAGAATAAGGAATATTAATTTTCTTGGTTAAGAATTATGTCAAAAATTGGTTCTTTTTCAGAACGTGAACTTGGCGATAAATTACAGAATGTTTCAATTGAAGAAATGCAGAAATTTCATAAAAAACGTATGAAGAAATACCGTATCTTAATAATTTTTGCGATTATTTGGGCGATTTTTTGTACAATTTCCTTCTTTGTTTTTCCGAATTATCGCCTATATACTGGGATCGGAGCCATTGTCGGAGTAATCTTTATTTCATATACAAAATATGATCAAAACCGCTGGATTCGATTATTCGAGAATTTGGTTTACTTTAAAAACAAAAGAGAAAAAATCCATAAAGATGAAGAACAGAGAAAACATCCTTATACAGATAAATATCGACGTGTTTCGCTTAAAAAAAAGAAGTTAGAGAAAAAATAAGGAAAATATTTTGAAAAAAAATAAAACGACTTAAAAAAAAGCAGAATTAAATTAAAGAAAAAACTTATTCGCACAGAAATATTTCTTTCATTTATATCAATCTTTTTTAATAGCTTCTGTAATCACTTTTTGAATAATAGGAATACTCTCCTCAATATCTTCGGCACTTAAGCCATAATGAGTAACAAAACGCAGTCGTTGCCCTATATCGTGCTGTAATATGCCGTGTTTCTTCAAATCTTGAGACAATTTAGCAGGATTAATGTTTGTAGGAACAGGAAACATTACAATATTTGTCTGAGGAATATTTATATTAAGGTTGGGTGAAATTTCTTTTAATCCCTTAGCCAACAATTGAGCATTTTGATGATCTTCTTGCAGTCGACTTATCCATTTTTCTTCAGTTGCCACTAATCCCATCGCAGCCAATATTCCAGCCTGACGCCAACCTCCTCCTAACATCTTTCTCACCTTACGGGCTTTATTAATAAATTCCTGAGAACCTGCAATAATCGAACCAACAGGACATGCAAGTCCCTTTGAAAGGCAGAATTGAACAGAATCAACATATTTAGTATATTCAGAAACTGGAATTCCAGATGATACAGAAGCATTAAAGATTCGCGCACCATCAAGATGAACTTTTAAGTTATTCTCATCTGCAAACTTTCGAGTTTTTTCAAATAATTCAACAGGAAGAACCACTCCACCATGATAATTATGAGTATTTTCTAAACAAATCATCGATGTGGGAACTTCATGCACATCATCTGCATAATGAATAAGATATTGCAGATTTTTTGGATCAAATATCCCTTTATCAGAAGGAAAAGTGCGCATAACCAACCCTCCGATACGAGCAGCACCTCCAACTTCCCATTTATAGATGTGAGCATTCTCTTCAATTAAAATTTCTTCGCCAGGATGAGTTTGAGTGAGAATTGATACTAGATTGCCTTGAGTACCAGATGTAACAAAAAGAGCGGCTTCTTTTCCAACCAACTTAGCACATTTAGATTCTAACCTATTGATGGTAGGATCTTCAAGTTCAACATCATCTCCTAAATCTGCGTTGGTTAATTTTTTTACTGCTTCCCACATTGCAGGTGAAGGTTTTGTAACAGTATCAGATCGATAATCAAATATTCGGGGCATATAGAAAGAAAAGGGAGAAAATTATTTGATTATTTCGCTTTCTAACTTCAATTTGATTTCTTAATTCAAAAAATACTATGCTACATTTTATCAAAAACAAATAAAAAATAAAAATAAAAATAAAAAAATAGCTAAAGAATAGAATATAGGCAGAATAATTGTTATTCTTGAGCCTTTTTGAATAAAGGATCGGCTTCTTGAAGTGTTCGGCGCATTATTTTTCCAACATTACTTTTTGGAATCTCATCAATAATTTCCACATATTTAGGAGCTTTCCAATGAGTTATATTCTGCAAAGCCCATTCTCGAATTTCTTCTGCTGTAATTGTACCACGTGCTTCTGGCTTAAGTGCAACCCAAGCTTTTACAGCTTCACCGGTCTTTTCATCAGGTAATCCTGCAACAGCCACTTCTAAAACTTTAGGATGTTCTCCAATTAAAGATTCTACTTCTTTTGGAAATACTGAGTGTCCTGCCATTTTAATTAACTGTTTCTTTCGATCTCGAATTGCAATGCGCCCATGTTCATCCATAAAACCAATATCTCCGGTTAACAACCATTTTCGGCCATCCCATTCTCTAATATGAGTAGCAGTTTGCTCAGGATTCTGCCAATATCCTTTCATAACTTGGGGTCCACAACAGCAAATTTCACCGGTACCTTCTTCACCGATTTTATCAATTGGTCCTTTAGAAAAATCTTCGGCATCAAAAATCATCCAGTCAGTCCCAGGTGCAGGTACTCCAATATATCCTGGTTCACGAATTCCATAGAAATTATTACATGATACCACAGGACTTGCCTCAGATAAACCATATCCTTCAGTAATTTTAGCGCCTGTTTTTTCTTCAAATGGTTTTCGAACATATTCATGTAAAGGTCCCGCTCCACTAATACATAATCGTAACTTACCAGAGAGCGGATATTTATCAAGAACCTCTTGCGGGAGCTGTGCAATACGTTGAAAAAGAATTTCGGCAGCACAGTAAATAAATCCATTATAATCTGGAAGTGTAGTAATTGTCTTAATCAGATCTTCCGTTGGTGGGGGTTTTGGAAAAAGCATCATCCATGCACCGCATGCAATAGCAGTATTCATTACAGTAGTCATGGCAAAGCTATGATAAAGAGGCAGAACCCCAACCATTCCTGTTTTATGCCCTAATCGAGGTAAAGTGCTCCCCTCTGGTTGTTGATTAACTAAAATCTCCAAACATTGGATAGCATTAGCAACCACATTTTGATGTGAAAGATCAGCTGCTTTAGGAACTCCAGTAGTACCTCCTGTCATAATCAATGTGGCACTATCTTTTTCTGGATCTATCTCTACTTCGGGAACATTTGGAGATGTTTTTAAAACATCCATAAACATTACAGCATTTTCGCGTTCAATTTTTGCGGATGGTATTTTTTTAAGCAATTTTCCTAAGAATTTTTTAAATCCTGATAGACCAGTAGCTTGATCTACTAAATTGGTTATTATTATCTTTTCAAAGGAATACTGATCCTCTATTTTTGTTATATAGTGGAAATAGAGTGCATCTAATGCCACTAAAACCTTTGGTCCACAGATTTTAAACTGATGTAAAATTTCCAGCGATTGATATGTTGGATTAATCCCTGTTGGTACAGCTCCAATTTTGGCAGCACCATAAAAAGCAACCACATATTGAATACAATTCGGTAAATGAATAGCAACTACGTCTCCCTTCTTTATGCCAATTGAATGTAAATAGGTTGCAAATCGATCAACCATATCTTTCAATTCTGCATAACTGACCCATGAATCTAAGAACCAAATTGCTGGATCATTAGGATATTTAGCCGCTGTTTCATCAAGCATCCGGCCCAAAGTAAGGGAATAATCATAATCCAATTGATGGGGCACACCTTTCGGCCAAAACTTACCATAAAAAGGCCGATCTTCACTAACTTCATATTTTAATGTCATCTTGTTTACACCCAACCATATTTAGTTGATTTTGAAGCAATACATCGATTTTTGATTTTAGTTTTAAGATATATGGATTTTTCTGTATAAATTTTGAAACGAAATGATCCATTAGACCAAAGAAGAATAATCCTTGTTCTTCCTTTTTCACTAAATTCTAAAATACGATGAATTATTTCATCTTTCTCTTTGAAATTTATAAATGTTCATCTTTTGAAAGTTTAAGCTCCTTTGTGATCAATTGCATTAGCTATTTGATCACCTAAATTATTATTTAAAATTTAATTCAAATATAAAAAAGGTTTAAAAGAACTTATTTTTTTTATAAAAAGCCATAATCTTGAAATTCTTTCTATTGCTAGTTAAAGGTGACTTTTTATGATTATTTTAGAAGAACCTTATGTATCTAATTTTCTACAAGAAACTTTAAAAAGAATGCAAATTCCCGTGCTTTACAATAATGCTGTAAAAAATCTGAATCTGTCTTCTGAATTGAACTATTTTTCTCCTGACAAATTCATTGCAGAGTATAAAAGCAAAGTAAATATTCCATTATATACTTCTTCTGAAAATGCGCTTGATTGGATTATCAAAAATCTCAGTACTGATTCAAATGTTCATCATAACAACCTATCTACGCAAATTCAAATGTTTAAAGATAAATTTCTATTCCGTTCAACCATGCACGCTATTTTCCCCAATTTTCATTTTACTAAAGCTGTATATTCAGAGTTATTAAATTTTGATATTTCTTCGCTATCTTTTCCAGTAATTGTGAAACCTAATATAGGGTTTTTCAGCGTAGCAGTGTATCGCGTAAATTCTGCAGATGAATGGAAGTCAACAGTTTTTAAAATTAAATCAGATATGAAAAATTTTGAAGGTGTTTTTCCTTCCACTGTAGTTAATGCTACAGAATTTATTATTGAAGATGTAATAGACGGAGATGAATTTGCCATAGATGTATATTTTGATAAATATTCTCAACCAGTTATTTTGAATATTATGAAGCATATATTTGCCAGCCCGAAGGATACTAGCGATCGCTTATATATTACCTCAAAAGAGATAATTGAATCAATACATGACTCTTTAATTTCAATTCTTCAAGAAATCGGAAAACGCACCCAAATAAAATTATTTCCACTACATATTGAAGTTCGAATAAATAAGCAAGGGGATATTGGTATCATTGAAGCAAATCCAATGAGATTTGCAGGTCTTTGTGTAACCGATTTAGCATATTATGCTTATGGAAGTAATAATTATGAATTATTCTTTAAGCAAAAAAAACCTGATTGGAAACATTTATTGGATGGAAAAGACGGAAAGATTTATGCAATGATTGTAGGAACACTCCCTCGGGATCTTCCTTTAGAATATATTGAATATGTTGATTATCAGGCATTTTGCAATAAATTGTCTCATGTACTTAAATGCCAAGAAATGGATATTCATAAATTTCCATTATTTACCATAACTTTTGCAGAATTTGATAAATATGATAAATCGAGCATGGATGAAATGAAATGGGCACTCCATTCTGATTTTCGAGAATTTTTCATATTAAAAAAAAAATGATCATTGTTTTTTTATCATTTTCTCTATTCTATATTTGGTACTTCAAGCGGAATTCTTATCAGATGAACTTTTCGCTCTCGATGAACTGCCACGACATGACGGCTGATGATAACGACTCCAATGATATTTAGAAACAAGCCTATCAATGATAAAATTGTCATATGATAGGTTGAATCGATTATTAAGTATAAAAGAACAGGGAATGAAAGATAAAATGTGTTGTAAAATCCTGTCATTAAGGGTGCCTTTGCATCAAGAGAATAAGCCCATTGAGTAATAAAAAAGGAAAATGAGCCCATAAGTAGAGAAATAAGAAATATTATCCAACCCATCTTTGTTATCGGAAAAAACGAAGAGACTTGAGAAACTTGAGACGCACCATATTCTTGACTAATATCCTTCAATATTGGATCTAAAGAGCCCATTACCCCTCCAATTGCACCAAAAACAATGCCAATTAATGCAGGTGTTCCAATTTTGGTTGAAATTAAAATTCCCGCAAAAGCTATAAAGAAAAAAACACAAATAACAATCCAAGCAACATTGTAATTCAATTCATTACTACGATAAGGTTTCAGAATATTCTCTAAACCAATTAGAATTGTACCTGCAAGAATGGCAGTTATCCCATAAAGTTGTAATTTAGGGATATGATCATGCATTACTTTTTTTGAATAAAGAAATAGTACCAACATCCCTAAAGGAAAAACACTTGTAAAATAAGGTGCACGACCATATCTTGTTGCAATTGTACCCCAAATAATTGGTGTTTGATTTAAAATTACCCCAATCAGATAAATCCACAAATAAATACGAGATTTTTTACTAAATAATCCCCGCATATCATGAGCAAAACTATACGTATAACCTCTTTCAATAACACGATCTCGATTTTTTTTAAATAATCGAATTCCATGATCTTGCATTGCTTTAGATAAATGAATAGCAATCGAATTAATAACCCCATACAAAACTGTCAACCAAGCTAATGAACCGCTCATACCCCACTATTTTCACCTAAGTATCTTTTAATATTTGAAAGTGATCTTTAAGGAAAAAATTATATTTTTTTTCGAATTCGGATAATATTTCATTTTATTTTATGAATTTTTTGGATTTAGGATTTAATTATCGTAATATTCATAATATTTTTCATAAAAGGCAAAAAGTTTGATAAGCTTGCTATAATGAACCATAGAAATCAAATATTTTACATATATAATTTTGGTCCAATAATATATGTTATTGCTAATTTCCTTGCTTATTTATGCTTCAAAACAAATTTCTTCTAAAATTAAATGGTAAAGTTCGTTGGATTTATATTTTTAGCATGAAATTCATGAGTTCTTGCAGAATTATCTACAAATTTAAATATATAATTAGTTTGAAATCATTTATGATGAATTTCTGGAGTTCTTTATGCAAAAGCAAAAAAAATCATAGAAATTCCTGCAAACAAAGAATTAATTATATATTTTTAGTAATTCATAGAATTTATTAGTCAAAATAATAAAAATTTCAAATCTTCTCCAATAAAAAAATCTTCATTAAGATTTACAACAATAAAAAAGTTTGATCGAGCATAAATTGACCGAATTACGTGAATCTGTTCTTATATTAATAATGATAAAAAGACTTATTCGCACTAATTCGTAGTCATTTCAGCAACATGATTATAATAATTGAAAAATATGTTATTTATTATTTTTTTAATATTTATAAATCCCACAAAACAGTTAAAAATACATATCATTTTATTTAATTACAGAAGATTAAATTTTAGAATAATAAATTTTTTAGAATTTTTTAACAGGGGGCGAAAAAAATATCATCTTCAATATCAACACTTAATTCACTTTCAAATATTTATTACAAATTTGGAAAAGCCATGAAAAATTATGCTATAGCTCAATGGATATTATTTGGTGTAAGTATAATTTTTACAATTATACTAAATATATTTATGCTTACAAGCTTTAATTCAGAATTCTTTGATTTAATGCAAAATGGGAATTTAGGAGAGGTTGATTTTCTTATTGTTCCATTAATCATCGTGATTGCTGGGATATTTCTCATGATAGGCGTTATTATTTTCTTATTTGTCCGTTATATCCAATATTTAATACAACTAAAAGAAACTTGTACTGTATCTGAAAATCCAAAATTACTTGGTCATTATAAAAATGAAATTAGAGCACTAATCCTAAATATTCTTTCTCCATTTATAATTATTATAGCATTTTTTACAATCTTCATTCCATTCGCCACAAATTTATTAGCTATGATTCAACCTATTTATATTTATATGGGAGACCCTGATATGAGTCAACCAATGTATGGTTTTGCAATTTCAATATTAATATTCTTTTTATTATTTGTAATTTTTTTAATTGTTCTCGTTACTTTTAAAATACTGAGTGCATTGAGATTGGATGAATGGGCTGAAGAATTACAAGCGCAATTCGGCGAATCTATGACATTAATAAAGAATGGAACAAATTTAATTAAATGGGGTGTAATTATTTCAATAATTCCATTTTTAAATTCTATTTCAACTATTGTTATATTAATTGGATATACAAACACAAGTAGCGCAATTGTAAATACTTTTGCAACAGAGAATTTTGCTATGGGTTCAAGACCAATGGTTTCATCCAACACAACACATTCTCCACATACTTCTGGTGAAACTACAATGCCCAATTCAGGACAAACATACAGCAGATCTTCAACTGCAGTAAAACAATTAGGGTACAATCTTTGTCCTTTCTGCGGAGCACCATTACCTTCAGATGATGCAAAATTCTGCGGTACATGTGGAAATGCTGTGAAATAATTTTATTTTTATAATTACTTTTTGCTTTTTTTTCAATTTTTCAATTATACTTTGAATAAAACTTATTCGCACACTTTTCATCATTCAGTATTGCTAACATTAAACGCCTCTTTATTTGCTGAATTTTATATTGAAATATGAATATTTTTTTTATATGAATTTCCATAAAAATAATAAGGATGTAAATAACAATTTATAAAATACTTTCACAAAAGTATAATAATTATAAAATTATATTCTATAATCTATTTGGAGATTTAACAAAAATGTCTGACGATAAAGCCATTTTTCGTAAACAAGTCATATCTTATTACAGAAAGAACATTTATTATTATGAGGGGGAAGTTTTAGAATGGATCCCACGCAATAAAACCCGCATTTTAGATTTAATGAAGGAAAAATTTAAAAATCATCCCGTCAACGAAATAGAACGCATTTTAAATGATTATTATTCTGAAATGTAATGATGATTGATTTGAAAAATTGATAATTGATAAATTCAAAATCCACTTGATTTGATTTAAATTTATATTTACTTTGTGCGAATAAGTGCAAATAAGTTTTTTCAAATAAAGCAAAGATTGATTGCAGTAATTTATATGCCTATGCAAAATCAACTGTTTCTGATATTCTTAATTTTCATAATAATAATCTAAATATTATGCAATTTTAAATCAAAATATTATATATTTTTATGCGAGTCTCATTCCAGGTTTAATTTTTTCACTATATCTTTCATCGGGTTTTAATAATACAGCTGAATTATCCGCATCAACAGCTAATAGAAACCCTTCTGATTTCAAATTGTCAAGTTGCAAATTTAAAGCGACTAACACGTATTCACCTAAAAGATCTTCAGCAGAATACCACTCTTTAATTGCTGTAACAATTGTTCGATTATCTTTTTCCCCAATATCCACTTTTAACTCTAAAAGTGAATCGGAATCAGAAATTGATTTAGACTGCACAACTTTTCCTAAACGAATATCTAAACTTTTAAAATCCTTAAAGGACGGCATGATACTCTCTTCAAAATATTTGTTGAATCAAATTCTTGATTACTTACAATATTAATAGGCAAATTAAGCAATTTTAAATTTTTGCCTTAACACAGGTTTTTATTATCATCTCACTTTTGAAATATAAAAAATAGGTTAATCCTGTTAAAACTAATTTGCACTAAAATTTCTTTGGCATCTACCTAATCTCTCAAAAGAAAGAAAAAAAAATCACGCCCAACATTTAAAGTGGGACAATTTTGCTAAACTAATAACTAATACTATAATTAGTAATTTTCTATCGCTAATTCCATATCAGAAGCCGAAACCTTTTTCCGTTTCGAATGTTTTGCAAAAACTATGGCTGACTCAGTCAGTGCTTTTGCACGTTTCTCTAAATAATCCAATAATACCTCGACCGCATCTCTGCTGACAATCTCAGCACCCGCATCCGCCATTAAAGCCCTAAGAGGCGACCAGGCAAATAGACGTCTTTTTTTTGCCATTATCTTCACTCCAATTTAATTTAAAAAAAATTGATTTATCTTGAAATACGAATTAGTGATAATATTCGATTGCCAAGCCCATATCTTCTTTGGTAACTTTCTTTCGTTTAGCGTGTTTGGCAAATTTTAAGGACATTTCGGTTAATTTTTTCGCTCGATCTTCTAAATAGAAGAGTAAAGATTCAACAGCTTCCCGGGATACTATTTCAGCACCGGCCGATTTCATAAGAGCCCGTAATGGACTCCACGCAAAAATTCTACGTTTTTTCGCCATAATAATCATTCTCCGCAATTTTCAGAGTGATTGTGGCTACGTTTTAGCCGATTACACCTTCTTTTTGAGGTGTTCACGGATTGACGATCACAATCTAAATAATATATGGTAAAGTATGTATATAAAGGTTTGTGATGATTTGAGTGTTTGGGGTAAAATTTGCATCCAAATTTGATGGATCGAATGGTATTACGACAAAAATAATGATCTGAGCAAATCGAGATCTAGTGATTTCCTTGATGGTGGCAAAAAAAATAAAGGCTTAATGCAGAGATTTCAGAGTACGACATAGATTAAAAACATTGATCTCAATATAATTATGCGATCAATTCAATTCAACTCAAACTAAATATAAAATACATGTGGAAAAATGAGATTCTACACAAAAACTTATTCGCACTTATATTATTTCTATTATTCTAACATTCCATTAGATTATCTCTATTGATTTTTTTCATAAGAATATTCAAATTACCATCAAAATAATAAAGAAATTAAGGAAAAAAGATAAAGAAAAGATAGATTTACTCAATTTAGGAAATTAGCTGATAATTAAATTCCAAGTATCCAGAAGATCCTAAAGATTGAATTTTAATCAGATAATAGTCATCAAGACCTTGTGGATCAAAATACACACTAAAGCTTCCATCAGAATACTCACTTATATCTATAAAATTAGTTCCATTTTCTATAAGCCAAACACTTGCATTAAACAAAGTGTGCAAAAATTGCCAGTTAAAAGCATTCTGAATTAAATTCAAAATATATGTATTTCCCCATACTACAGAAGTTAAATTCAGCCATATTGCTTGATCATATCCTCCGAAATAAGAATCAGCATAAGTAGGCAGAAACCATTGTAAAGTCTCTCCTTCACTTACTGGTAAGGGATTATAAACCGATCCTAATGGGGCTTCAAGGAATTCCAATGGGATTGGTTCAACAAATAGTGAAACATTCGCAAAACCTTCGTTGAAAATCGAATTTATCAGAATACTTATTGAATTTATTTCTTTGCCACTTATGGCAATCGGCTGTGGTAATCCAGATAAATCAGAACGCATCATATAAGATTTATTTTCGTTTGATTGATAGTGGTAAATTAACGTTAAGAAAATACTTTGATTAGCTTCAACATTCAAATCTAACTGAGTGTGATTGCTTATTTCGATCTTCCAGATATAATTTTCAAATGCATTAAGTAAAATTGATTCAGTTAAGATTTCCCCTGTAAATTCAAGAAAACTATTAGCTTTTGCTTGATAATTAACATTAGGAAGTCCTGGTGTAGGTTGAGTTTCAAACCAATTCTCTCCACTATCTTTGTCTTCCCCAAACCGACTTATTGTATTATGAGGATCTGTACAATAGGGTGCAGGAAACTCTGTATCCCATCCAAAGTCCTCAATAATTTGTGGGTCAGAATCTTGCATCCATAATACTGAATCAAGAATTTGACTTTCATTATCGAGTAATTCTATTCCACCAAATGTTTCATCTAAATCTACAGGTGCATGCAAGAAAATATATTTTGATAGAGATGTATTCCATAATTCTATTCCTAAATTACTTGGTATTTCTTGTAAAAAGATGCATAAATATTGATAAGGATCAATAGTAATATTTGGTAATGGAAGTATTTCACCTGTTCCAAAAGCTAAATGCAAAAGCCAACCATTTGTTGAAACCGGTACATCTTCTGCGTTGTAAATTTCCACATATTTATTCATGACATCGAAATCTACGAAATTTACTTCAGTAAATGTTACATTCTGCAGTGGGAGAAGAAACATAGTATCCAATTCTACAAGTGTACTATTTTCCAAATTTGGATTAAATTTAATAACCTGTACTTTTGTTACTTCTGAACTATCAATTATTATAGAGCTTTTATTATTATCCGGTGGCGTGAGAATGAAGCTTAATTTTTCTTTTGTGCCATCTTTTTTATGGAGAATCACTGTTATATACATCTTCCCATCTGCTTTTACAGTTAAATTAAATCTACCAGTTGCCTTTGAACAATCGATTTCTTCCAATAAGGCTTCAGTAGGACCTGCAAATGCAGAATCTGAAACACTATGAGTATCATTATGAATTAATATTTCATCAGGAGTAACTTGTGGAGCGCCATTTGCTGTTGGGGCTTCTGTCACACGCCATACATTCATTTCATTCAAAATTTCTTCAAATGATTTTCCCAATACTTTTTCAATTGACTTTTTTGCACTAACTTTTTGGGTTCCGTTCTTATACTGTTCAATGGTTTCATGAATTTGCTTCAATTTGTCTTCTCCGTATTTTTCTTTAATGAATTTAATTAGAAAGAAAGAAGCAATATATTCATCATATCCCCCTTTCCATCCAGAAAAAGGGGAATCGCTGAGTGATTTTGCATGATCAAACCAATTGTGGTCATTAACTCTTTCAAATTCCTTCATCACTTCAACCATAGATTTTTTAAAATTTTTCATAGTAGATAAAATCCCAAACCAAACTGCCATTCCTTCATCAAACCACCATTCGGGTTCTTCAGTTTCATGTGCAGTGCCGTTTCCGCCTGCATGTTTAATTTGTAATGTATGAAACATTTCATGTTCTACAGTATATTTAAGTGAGACATCTGATTTCTTTTTTCCAATGTCGATTTTGATATCACCAGTATCTGGGTCACAAGAACCTGATGTTTCATCACTGGTTCCATTAGAAAAGGTTATATTAACATAACCATCTCCTCCAGTTTCTGGATATCCGTAACCTAACTTATGATAAAGATCAATGGAATAAGTTGCATATTCGGTTATTTTTTTCTTAGCCTCTTTTGCTGATGGATGGCCATCTTTTTCAGGGGTTTTTCCAATATAGTATGTACCATCACTAGGAATATAGTTAATTCGTCCATTTTGAGCACTCACAGTTTGGTTCGTATTTGGAACTGGAATCAAGAATACATTTGGTAAAGCGGGTGTGGGAATGCTAGGAAACCAATTTGCAGATGTATTGTCATTATAACCCCAAATACTTAAACTCTCATTATCTAATGCAACCAACGAACTATTTACTAAGCTCCAAAAGGGAAAATTAGCAGTTACTGAAGTGCCCCATGCTAAAGTATCGATTATATTGCCTTCAATATCTCGAAGAATGATCCCACCTTCAGTATTATCCAAAATTTCTGAAGTATAATTCAGAAACACATCAATTGAATGTGTTTCGCGGTTAATCTCAGATGGCCACATATCTGAGGTTCCCAAATGAAATGCGATATAATCAAATTCATGAAGTACTATATCAGGTAATTTGATGATTTCGCCAGTTGTAGATTCAATTTCCCATCCTTCTATCGATAAAGTAGTATTTCCAAAATAATAGAGTTCAATCCATTCTAATCCAGGAGTATCAGCGCGATAACTTACTTCGTTAAACTGAAGTGGCACGAACTTAAAAATTTCTTTAGTTTCTGCAGGTTTAGGCAAGAAAAAATACCAGCCAGCGAATCCTCCTCCAATTAATGTAATGAATAATGTGACTATTATGATCGTTTTTCCTTTTTTTACCATATTTTTTACACTTTCTAAAATAATAAATTATATCAATATTAAAGAATAAATATTAAAAGTTTACTTGATTTTGAAATATTTACAATCATTCACTCTTGATAATAAACTCCCAAATTATTCTTTTTCAATACTTAATTTCTTATGTCTATAATCATTTTTCTTTTATCCACCATCGAATTTTCGTTTAAGAGTTTAATAAATGAAATTGTTGGTTGATAATTTTAAGAAAAATGGAAAGTGGAAAAAAGTTGGTTCACCCGAAACGATAAAGTTGAAAACAAATTTTTTTTATAGGTGGATTGATATTTATCTTTATAGTAGAAAAATAGTAGAAAATATGTCTTATTTTTAAATGCACAAAACATTTTATTATGAGACATATTCATCGATTAATTAATTTCTTATCATTCTTTTTTAAAGTATGTTGTATTATTATTTTAAAGCTTATATATATTTAATTAAAAAAATTTTGATATAATGCCAAAACCATGAAAAAGAATTGCGAGAAATAATCCTACCCCAAAATAATTGCAAATAAAACAAACAAATCCAGTAAAAAAAAATTCAATACTGAAGAGCTGCGCTAAATAAGAGGGAATAGTGGAAAAGAATGTCAATAACGAAAAAACAAAGCAAAACGCCAGAAGAACAAGAATTGGAAGATTTTTTTAAAAAAAGTTTATTTAAGGAAGGGTTAGCTCGATGTCTTGAAATGAAAGATAATCCATTTGTTTCAGAGAAGACTAAACTTAAAATAGGGATCTTTCAATTGCGATTTATGGAAAAACTTGAAAAATTTGAAGAAGGCATCAAACATGCAGATTTATTGCTGAAATCAGAAGCAATTCGACTCTCTTCTATTCTAAAGGTAGAAGTTCTAACAGAATTGACTAAAATTTATTTTTCAAAAAGTGATTTAAATCTTGTTATTAAAACGATTCAACAAGCAGAAGAACTACTTTACCATGATAAATCTTTATCTAATGAAGAATTGGAGCAAAAAATGGCAGATCTAGTTCTGCTTCGAGGGGGGTATGAATGGCATCAAGGAGAATTAGAAAATGCACTCTTCTTTTTTAAATTTAATTTAGAACTAAGGAAAAAATATGGAAACCATTTAGATTTAGCAAATGCATTGAATAATGTTGGTGTAATTTATAATGCAATTGGAGAACTACCCAAAGCATTGAAATACCTAAAGGACGCTTTAAATGAATATGAAAAAATTAAAAATATGAGGGGAATTTCGAAAACAGGACATAATATTGGGGCAATATTAATTCAGATGGGAGAATTAGATGAAAGTTTACAGTATATGCAAAAATCATTAAGTATTGATATTCAAGATAATTATCGAGATGGAATAAGGGTTGCTTTGCAAAACATAGGTGAAGTTTATTGGCATAAGCACGATTATGAGCAAGCACTAGATAATTTATCAAATTGTTTAGCTTTATTAGAAGAGACACAACAATTTTTCGAGATTACTGAAGTTTGCATACCATTAATTGCTGTGCATTTAGAAATGAATAATAAAATTGCCGCTTTTCAATGTTTAACCAGAATAATTCAGATTCATAGTAAAGATCCAAATAAAATTATAGAACAACGCTTGTGGTTGGGAAAAGGTCTTTATTTTAAATTCTTAAATACGTTTGAGAGTATTAAAAAAGCAGAATTCTATTTTAATCAAATTATTTATGATGAAGTGAGGTATTTCGATATAACAGCAATGGCTTGGGTAAATCTCACAGAATTATACATATTAAAGATGGAAAAAGATTATTCTTTTGAATTACTCAAACCTTTAAACGAGATTCTACAAAAAATGATTCAATTTGCACGTCAAAATCACTCTTATTCGATGGTAGGGGATTCTCTGTTAATTAAAGCAAAAGTGATGTTCCTTCAAGGTAATATTGAAAATTCTCACATTCTATTACAGAAAGCATTACGAATTGCCCAAAATCATGGATTACATCGTTTAGAAGTAAAAATACTAAATGAATTAGATCTTTTCTTAGAAAAATCTGATTTTTGGGAATCAACTCCATTTATCAGTAAAATTAATTTATCAAAATCGATGAAAAAATCTTATATTAATGCCTTAAAAAACGAAATCAGAGAAATCTTTTCCCCAGAAACAAATAAAAATAAGAAAATTAATAAAAAAATAGATAAAGAAACAAGCGATGAAGAAACAAAAATCGAAAAATCTTCATTGATTTCAACATTGACCAAAAGTAGTAATAAAATAATTCCTGAATGCTTTATAATTATCAATAAACATGGTCGAATTTTAATAAATACACCGTTTCAACCTAAATGGAAAGAAGAATCTCTCTTTTTTAGTGTTTTTCAAATCAATTTAATGGCTTTATTGCAAGATTTCGCCACCAAGGGCATTTCAATGAATCGATATGAAGATGTCAAGATTCTTTTCTTTCACTTAAGTAAATTAAATTCGATTGGAATATTTATTTATCAAGGATCAGTTTTAATTGCTCTGAATAAAATAAAATTGCTTAAAAAACGGATTGAAGAAAATTTTTCACAATTTTTAGAGTTTCAAGATATAGAAAGCCAACAGAAAGATTATGTCAACATGCTACAGCAAGATATTTTTAATTTCATGGTAGGGTTATGCAGTTAATTCTTTTTTTTTTAATAAATCCTATCATTTTTATAACCAACCATGTTCTTTGTACCAGATTCCTGATTGGTGAATGGCGGAACATATAGAATAACTTGGTTTCCATCCCAAAATCCTTTTTGCTTTCTGATTTGTCATGGTCTGCCCTGGAGCTGCAGCTTGAATTACTTTTGAACGATTTATAAACGATGGTTTATGGAATAGACGGCCAAGAGCTTCCATAAAAATTCCAATAAAATAGAAAATCGGAAAAGGTATCGAAATTGGAATTAAAGATCCATAAGGCTTTTTAAAAACCTTAGAAGCAATAACCTCATGAATGTCACGATAGGGAAGATTTTGGTCACATCCAAAAAGAAAGATTTGGCCAACCGCATCTGGATTATATCCACACAATTCAATACCATGTATTAAATCTTCAACATGTACGATACTGAAGAAACGAGGTTTTCCATATACGAAAACTTTCAAACCCATGTTTGCCACTTGGAAAAGATCAAGTGAGATTTTATCTCCTGGACCTATTACAGTAGGGGGGCGAATAATTACAATTGGAAGCAATTTCCAAGATTGTTTACATATCTTCTCGGTTTTGTATTTAGAGCATCCATACCAATCACCTTTTAGCGGAAATCTGTTGGAATCTTCTTGTTGGGGACGATTAGGAGTACCTGGACCACCAGCAACCATGGAAGAAACAACAACAAGTCGTTTTAGATGAGAACAATGATTTTTACATGCGCGGATTAAATTTTGAGTACCGATAAAATTACCTTCCTCAAATTCCTGGGGAGAATTTCCTTTGATAACACCTGCAATATGATAAATGATATCCATATCCTTAACAATTGGTACCAAAGAGTCGTAATTGCGAAGATCAGCATAAACAAAATGCATTTTTTTCCAATTTGGTATTAATTCTTGCAATACACTCAAATCACTTGAGCGACGAATCATCGCATAAGGAATAACATCTTTATCAAGTAAGTATTTGCACATATTACTGCCAATAAAACCGTTTGCACCAGTTACCAATATTTTCAGGTTACTACTTTTATTTTTACTCATTCTCTTTTTCCCGCCATTGCACAGACAAGGGATCTCGTGGTGGAAGTTTTTTAAATTGATGAAAAGATTTTCCAAGAACAAAACAACCCCAAGGTAAATACCCTCGAGGGATTCCAATAAGTTTTCTAATTGAGGGTAAACGCATCATAACTTCCTGTGCAATTCCAATCCAGCATGAACCAATTCCAAGCGCTTCAGCAGCTAACATACCATAGGTGGTAATAATTCCACTATCACAACCAGCTAAATTACCATATTTTGGAGAATAAATAATAATAACACAAGGTGCATCAAAAAATATGGGATCTTTACCATTTTTCGCATCTTCCAAAACTCGGTTGATTGAAACAAAAAATCCTGGTTCATTAACAATTTTACGCGTATTTCCAAATAAAAATAACTTTCTCACAATCCAATTTTTTAATATTTTTTTTGTAAAGTTGATGGATTTTACTACTTTTGTAGACAACTTTTTAATTAATTGAGGATCAGTAAGGACAATAAATTTCCAGCTGCGAGCATTACTGGCACTTGGTGAATAGCGCATTGAATTCAACACAGCACTAATTTCTTCCTTAGTTAGAGGTTCAGATGAAAAATGCCTTATTGAGCGTTTACTTCTTAAAAATGTGTGAATTATTTCATAATTTGGCTTAGTATTTTTCCAATTTGATGGAAAATCAGATAATTCAGATGTAGATTCATATTCAATAGCATCTACAGGACAAATTGCTAAGCAATGCCCGCATTTAATGCACAAAGAATACTGATCTGAAAATTGAATAACATTTAGTGCTCTTTCTTCTATTTTATTATCATCAGTGGAAATTGCAAAAAGGTGAGAAGGACATTCTAATATACATTTTTGACATTGGATGCATTTATTTGAATTTATTCCAGAAATTGTTAACATATATGATTCAAACTATGACTCATGTTCCAATCATAATAAATCTTCTTAGTTATTATATTACTTTCAGCAAAAAAATCTTAGAAAAAAAACATGACTTTTCACTTTAATCTTCACCATCTAAATGAATGCTATTTTATCAGAGTGATAGATAAGAGAGAAAGATTATTGTGAAACCTCATGAAAAAAAAACATGAATTTTTTACAAAGATATTTAAATAATATTTTGTAATTGAGTGTATTTTAAGATTAATCTAATTTAAGTTTTTTGCCTTTACTCCATTATTTGACTCCCTTTTGCTCCCAATATCCCAATTTTGACCGCATCGATTTTCCCTAATGGTGATTTGAACT
>NZ_JBPLBG010000012.1:0-12095 GCF_054039255.1 Candidatus Harpocratesius sp. | reverse complement strand
TAAAAGGTTTATTTGGTTATAACGGAAATCCATCGCTAGTTGAAACCACAGTATATTGGCTTTATCTTATCTTTGCCTTAATTTTCTGGAAATTGAAATTTCTTCATATCAAGAAAAAATAGATTTAATGAATTTTAAAAAGTCCTTCTCATTTTTCCTAATTTCTTTTTATAATCCATAAAATATCAATATTTTTGACCAAATCTTTTTGTCGAATTATAAAATTGTCATTTAGGAATATAAAAAAATAAAACGAAATAACTAAAATATAACGTTCGTCTCTTGTTTATTTTATATCAGAAAAATGATTTGTACGCGTTTGGAACAACACCAAAAACTTATTCGTACTATGATTCCATGTAAATCTTTTTTTTTCTTATTTTTTTATTTTATTTTATTAATGTACATCTGAAGGGTCCCAATCAGTATGTAGATTTTCGTTCCAAGAATTCATGGTTTGCATATCTTCTACATCAATTGAAAAATCGAAAATAGATGCATTTTCTTCAATTCTATCCAATCTTTGTGATTTTGGTATTGGAACTACTCCTTTTTGAATACACCATCGGAGCATTAATTGTGCTGTTGTTTTATGATATTTTTCGGCTAATTTTTTCAAACCTTCATGATGGAGCATATAACCATTTGTTAATGGAGAATAAGCTTCAAGAAGAATATTATTATTTTTGCAAAAACTGAGAAGTTCTGTGAGATTTAAAAATGGGTTAAACTCTACTTGGTTCACAAATGGAATTACGCTCGCGTTTTCTAAAATTTCATTCAAATGGGGGATGTAATAATTACTTACTCCAATCGCGCGACATAATCCTTCATCGTACAGATGTTCTAAAGCTTTCCATGTATCTTTACGCTTTACAGGTACAGGCCAGTGAATTAAATATAGGTCGATGTAATCTACTTGTAGTTTCTTCCGACTTCGTTCAAATGCATCTAGCGTCGATTTATATCCTTGTTCTGTATTCCATACTTTAGAAGTGATGATGATTTCATCGCGATTTATTGATGATTCTCGAATGACATTACCAATATCTTTCTCATTTCCATAAAATGAAGCAGTATCTATCAATCGATATCCGATTTTTAATGCATGACTTAAAGCTTTTGTGAGTGTAGATCCTCTTAAAGCATAAGTTCCTAAACCTAATGGTGGTATTGATAATTCTTTTGTTAAAGATATTCGAGAAGAGATTGATTCTGTCATCTAGATGCTCCTTTTACAGATATGTCAAAGAAAGAAAAATCCGAAATTCCATCGGATGCCTTCTTCATGAAATTTAACTCGATTCGCTCTTATAAATATTATGCAAAAATCAATTTTTTCTATGAATTAATTATTACTTGATTATCATTTCTCTAGAGAAAAAGTTATAAGTATCCCACATAAATTATTTTATAGTTTCATTTATGTGAGTGAATAAAAAAAAATAAGTTGATTCTATGCAAGAATTTTCGAAATCTGAATCAGAACGCCTTAGTTTTACTGGCTCATCATCTAAACCTGATGAACGTGACTTAATCCAAAAAAGAATTGTTATTATTGACCAAAGGATTAAATGGTTGATGAAAGTCCGGAATACTTTAGAAATCCAACTAAGGAAATTTGATAATAAATAAAAAATAAAGAAATTTTGATGAATTACAAGAATAATTGGGCATTTTATTGATCTTGGTATTATTTGATATGCTTCTTAAAAATTTCCTGTTAATCTGAAATAGTTCATGTACATGAATATTTAGAATATGATACTGTAATCTCTGTTCGAATTACTTTAAAAAAGAAACCAGTTAATTTTTGAGAACCATTAGGCACATCACAGTCCGAATATTTTAAAATTAGAAAAAATAATTGTGATGAAAATTATGAAGGAAATGTGTGCTTTTTAGAATAAAAGAAAGAAAAGAAAGAATAAAAGGAAAAGAAAAGAAAGAATAAAAGAAAAGAAAAGAAAGAATAAAAAGAAAAGAAAAGAATTTATGCTACTTTAATTGTCTTTTGTTAATACAACTTCCTGTTTTAAGAGCTTCTCCTTAATAGGATCCCAGAAAATCTGATTGTAGGGTCCGCTGGTATTTATTTTTGTCCACCAAACATTGAAATTATTTTGAGGACAAACATTCATACAAGCCGAACATTTAACGCACTTGTCATCATCAATTTCTATAAAACTCTTCGATTCCCATGCAGTTTCTTGATCTTTGAAGGAAATTGCCTCCGTAGGACAAATCTGCTCGCACTTATGGCAATCGCCAGGGCATTTATTCATATAGTACTTAATAAATTCATCTTTATCGTTTGGAATTTCATAAGTTACTTCGATTTTTCCTTCCCAGTAAACATTGGCATCTCGTCCCAATTTTGAGCATGGTACTTTTTGAATTTCTAATTTTGGAATGGAATTATGTTCAATAAGTTTAAGTGTTTCTGTGGGAACTAATTCACCATCCTCGAACAACTGGATTGCGTCAAAAGGACAAAAGATTTGGCAAGTACCACACATTACACAGAGATCTGGGTCAACTGTGTCAACAACTGAAGCGTTCAAATCTTTTGGTTTGGATTCATAAACAGCAGCTGCAGGACCGAACAAAATTGCATTTTTCGGACAGACAATTGAACACTGACCACAACCAGTACATTTCATTCGATCGAGAATCAAGTCATATTGCTTGACTAGGTATTTATGGGTGATTTTAATTTCAGTATCATCTATTTTTTTTAATCGTTTAGGAAAGGCCATATTATTATCCTCGAATTTTTAAAGATAAAGTTATAATTAAGAGATATTTAATTATAGAGTTAGGGAATAAAAAAGGGTAATGGTATATCGTTAGTTATTAAATTGATTTATTAAGTCGATTTATTATCTGATTTTTCGATTGATATATGGAGTATAAGTGCGAATAAGTTTCTTAAGTATTCAGTTAAGTATTGAAAGATTGAGATTTCGTTCTAAATGGGTGAAAATCGGATCAACTGGAGTAAAGGGAGGAACACCTTTTCGCTTTGGATATCTGAGAATCCCAAGTGAAAATGGATCAATTCCCATAGCTAATCCCAAAAGTTGGGTTATATAAATCACCGGAATGGAAAATGGTGCAGAAATCTGATCTTTATAGATGCTATTAATCTCCATTTGTCCTAAATCGAATTGTAAATGACAAAAAGGACAGCAATCCACAATAATATCTACTCCTGCTTTCCGCATCGATTCTAGTTTATCACGAGTAAAATCTAAAGAAACTTCTTTTTCAGAACCTCTCAAACCTCCACCTGCACCACAACACATTAGCTTATCTCTATAATCTACGGAGGTGCATCCAGTAAGTTCGACAAGTTCATCCAAGAATGTTGGTTTTTCAAAATCATCTTTCCATGGTTTATTATGAGTTGGTTTCAAAATGTGGCATCCATAATGCACTGCGACTTTAAGTCCCAGTTTTCGAGTTATCATTTTTTTGATTTTTTCTATCCCAACATCGTGATATAAAACCCAAACAAGATGCTCTGCCTCGACTGTACCTTTAAATTCTTTTCCTATTTCTTTTAATTTATTATTGACAAAATCTCTTTTTTTAGAATTGTGTTTTAATTCAGTGTTAACATCATTTAATGTACCGTAACAACCATTACACATAATACAGAGATTTCGCTTAATGTCTTCAGCAATAGTGATATTTCTTGCTCCTAATGTGAGCCATGTATCAATATCGAACGATCGGAAAACCCCTGGTGCAGGGCAACATCCTGCTCCTTCTAATTCAACAACACCAACTTTTAAAGCATTTAATACGCTACGGGTGGCAGCATCAATGAAAGGATAGCGATTTGGGATAACACACCCAAGATACATTGCTACATTTACACCTTCTGGGATTTCTGTTAACATATTGGTTAAATTTTTTTTTAACCATTCAGCACCATGAGTTGTATAATGTTGTAATTCTTTTTTCCAAGGCCACAGAGTTGGTTCTAATCGACGAACTTCATCAAAAGCTTTCTTCGCTTCTTCCAGTTGATCTTGAGTCCAGTAAAGAATTGCTAAGTTTAACCAAGTTGTGGAATTTACCTTTTTTGAATTTGATTCAGAATAATCAATAATTTTCTTAAGAGCTATTTTTGCATATGATATTTCTCCTAATCTGAATTGTGCTAAGGCGATATTATTCCATAAAGCTTGGAAATTTGTAAAATTGATTGGATCAAAAATGGGATGATCTTCAAGTAAAGTAAATTCATTAAGAGCGTTTTGATACAAACCTTTCTGTGCTTCTATTGTGCCTAAATAGAAAGATATATATACCCAAATATTTGATTTGGAATATAATTTGTCATTCTTGGTTTTTGTATCTTTTCCATCATTCTTGTTTATTCTATTTATTTTATTCTTTTCATTGGTTTCTTGTTTTAAAATTTCCTTTGCTTCATTTAGAAATTTCTCTGCATAGTATATTTCATGGCGTTTAAAATGCAGAAATCCTAAATAGAAAAGAATTTCGGGGGATCCTGGAGAAAATCTATTAGCACTGGTGAGATAAAATAGTGCTTTTTCAAAACCATTACACATCAGGTGCACTTTTGCTAATCCTATTAAAGCTTCAATATTTTTTCCATCTAACTTAAGTGCTTCATAATAATTATTATTGGCATCACGGTAATTCTCCAATTTAAGAGCCAAATATCCCCTCTTCAAATATCCAAGAATATTAGTTGGATCTTTCTCAATCATTTTCTCAAAATAATAGCGCGCTTCGAGATATTTTTCCTGTTCAACATAGAGATCTCCAAGTTCTGAAAGATCTTCAATTGATTCTGCATATCTTCGAAGATGAAGGATTTTTTTATCAACTTCTTCCATAATAATTCTCACTAATTACGAAAAACAATAAGTTAATTTTCGTAGGATAATATTCATCTGGCGCTAATCACTATTTAAGATTTTTTTTATTTGATTATGGAATTTTGAGTGAAATTCGTGTGAAATTCTAAAATGCTGAATATAGTGTAAATTAGTTTTTTTATTGGAGGATTTTGATCACTTTTCGAAAAAGAATTTAATAATTCAAGTAAAAATAAATGAATTATTCAGATAATCGTACTTTTCTTGAAGTTAGCGAATGAATTTCAAATTAAGTTATTTTTTTCACCAAATCCAATAAATGAAGCTTTTTAAACGTTCGTTTTAACACTACACCATCAAATACCCATTTTAATTTCATGTTATCTATTGGCATGGATTTAAAATAAAAACACCATTTTCATGATTTCTTGTAGCATGAATAAGGTGGTTTTCTTACTCTTATGAGGGAAACAAATATGGAAAAAATCCAACGGAGCAATATTGTTCACATTTCGGATATCATTAGCGAAGAAATAATAAAAGACGAGGCAATGGCTTTTGTCAGGGCATGTTTTCAATGTGGGACTTGCTCTGGAGGTTGTCCATCTGGACGTAGAACTGCAATTCGTACCCGTCAAATTATTCGTCGAGTAATTTTAGGATTGGAAGAAGTGCTTTCTTCTGATGATATCTGGCTCTGCAGTACGTGTTATACATGTTTTGAACGATGTCCAAGAAGTATACCTGTTACTGACATAATTATCAAATTGCGAAATTTAGCAAGTCAACGAGGATATATGAAGCCCCCACATAAAGCTGTTACTCATATTTTAGCTGATACAGGTCATGGTGTTCCGTTGGGAACGCAAAAAGGTGGTGAACCGAATAATTGGAGTCAATTACGGGCATCATATGGATTACCGGATATTCCTCCAACAACACACAGTCACCCAGAAGCTGTTAAAGATATTCAGATTTTGATGCATGCTACTAATTTTGATAAGTTAGTTGATTGGAAACCAAAAAATAACGAATTAAAGCCAAAGGTTAAAGGAAAAAGTGAGGAAGAAAATAAGGCAAAAAGCAAGGTAAAAACAAAATCCCAATCTAAAGTCAAAGAAGAACTTAAATCTGAAAAAGAAATTGAGACCAAAACAGATTCAAAAATCAAAACAGATTCAAAAATCAAAACAGATTCTAAAACCAAAATAAAATCTAAAACCAAAATAGAAACTAATATCAAAACAGATTCTAATACCAAAATAAAATCTAAAACCAAAACAGAATCTAAAACCAAATCTGAAATTGAAACCAAGAAAACAAGCATAAATAAGAAAACCGAAACAAAAAAGAAAAAGAGTTCAAAGAAAAAGTTCCGAAAAACCCGATCTTCCAATAAAGAAACAAAAAAAAGTAAAAAGTAATTTAAATTTCGAAATTCTAAAGAGATATTATCCAATATCATAAAAACATAAAAATTCATGCTCTAACTAAAAAAAAAATTTCAACTTCCAATGAATCATTTCTCTTCGCTTAAAAGAATATAGATCACATTAGTAAATTCATTAATTTGAATAAATATAAAAAATGAGTAGAGTAAACTATGAGTAAATCTAAAACAAATACAATTTCCCCTTCTAATACTTCAGAAAGCACCGACATTCGCATTGGTGTTTATTTTTGCCATTGTGGGGTCAATATTGGCGGTGTTATCAACATGGATGAAATGGTTGATTTTGCCCAGAAACTTCCAAATGTGGTAATTGCACGCCAATATAAATTTTACTGTTCTGATAACGGCCAAGCTGAAATTGCTCGAGATATTCGTGATGGATTAGTAAATCGTGTTGTAGTTGCTGCTTGCAGTCCGCGTATGCATGAAAATACATTTAGGCGCGTTTTAGTTGATGAGGGTCTAAACCCATTCTATTTTGTCCAAGCAAATATTCGAGAACATGCTACTTGGGTAAATATGAATGATCCTGCTGGCGCCCAGCGAATTGCCCAAGATCATGTTCGTATGCAAGTGGCAAAAGCTAGGGAGCTCCGAGCCTTGAAACCACAAAAAGTCATGGTAAAACCATCTGCTTTAATTATCGGCGCAGGGATTGCTGGAATTAATACTGCATTAGATTTGGCAAATCAAGGTTTTCATGTATATTTAGTTGAAAAAGAACCGACTATTGGTGGTCATATGGCACAATTGGATAAAACTTTTCCCACAATGGACTGTTCTTCATGTATTCTTACTCCAAAAATGGTCGAAATTTCACGTAGTTCTAACATAACAGTTATGGCTTATTCAGAAATAGAACATGTAGATGGATATGTTGGAAATTTTCAAGTGCAAATTCGAAAGAAAGCTCATTATGTGGATCAATTGAAATGCACAGGGTGCGGAGAATGTTCTCAACATTGCCCAGTTTCTGTTGGAAATAAATTTGATTTAGGGCTTAGTCATAGAAAAGCCATTTATATTCCATTTCCTCAAGCTGTTCCTGGGTTGTATACTATTGATATGGAGCATTGTATAAAATGTGGTATATGCGCGTCTACTACCGTTTGTGAACCTCAAGCCATAAATTTTGACGATCAAGATGAAATTGATACAATTGAAGTCGGAACCATTATTGTAGCCACCGGATATGATCCAATCGATGTATCTAATCTTGGAAATTATGGGTATGGTCGATTTGAAAATGTGATTACAGGGCTTGAAATGGAAAGGAATCTTAGCAGTACAGGGCCTAATCTTGGTCATCCTGTACGCCCTTCGGATGGAACTTCCCCCAAATCGATTGTATGGATTCAATGTGTTGGAAGTCGGGATACTAGAGAAGGTTATCACCCATATTGTAGCCGAGTTTGTTGCATGTATGCGATTAAACAAGCCAGGCAGTATAAAGAAAAACACCCTGAAGCTCAATGTTATATTTTCTATATGGATATTCGCGCATTCGGTAAGGGCTATGAAGAATTTTATGAATTAGCAAGTCATGAATATGGTATCAAATTTATGCGAGGACGTTTAGCAGAAATTCAAGAAAATCCTGATAAATCGCTGTTAATTCGCGCTGAAGACACATTCCTTTCTCAACCAATTGAAATTAGTGTAGATATGGTTGTTCTTTCGATAGGTTTAGAAACGACTCATGATTCTGGAAAAATCGCTTCAATGCTTGCAATTCAAAAATCCACTGATGGTTTCTTCATGGAAGCCCATCCCAAACTTCGTCCTGTTGATTCTCTTACAGATGGAATTTTTATTGCTGGAGTCGCTCAAGGGCCAAAAGATATTCCCGATGCCGTTTCTCAAGCAAAAGGAGCAGCTGCAGGTGCGGCTATCTTAATGGCAAAAGGAGAAGTTGAAGTTGAACCATATTTTTCAATTGTACAAACTGCTCTCTGTTCAGGTTGTAGATCTTGTATAAATCAATGTCCATTTGGAGCAATTACTTTTGATGAAATCTTGCAAATTGCTCATATAAATCCAATTAAATGTAAAGGATGCGGAACTTGCGCATCAACTTGTCCGTCGAATGCAATTCTTCAAAATCATTTTACTACCAAGCAATTAATGGCCATCATTGATGGTGTTTTAGGAGATAATCAAGTATGATAAAATCAAAAATTGAAGGAAATCCTTCTTCTGAAGCGATTGATAAAGATTTTGAACCATTCATCTTGGGAATATTCTGTAATTGGTGTACCTATACCGGATGTGATCAAGCAGGAACTTCTAGAATGCAACGTCCTGCAAATTTGCGCGTTATGCGTGTTATGTGTAGCGGCAGAGTTGAACCAGAAATGGTTATTGAAGCTTTAAAACGCGGGGCAGATGGTGTTCTTATTGGTGCTTGTCATATAGGGGATTGTCACTATGTAAATGGAAACTACAAGACAGTTCGGCGTATGCCTGTTTTAGTAAACCTTATTGAGCAATATGGTTTTAATCCTAATCGTGTGTGGTTAAGACATATATCAGCATCAGAAGGTGCGGAGTTAACTGAAATTGTAAAGGAATATGTTTCTGTTCTTAAGAAAATCGGGCCGAATCCTTTAAAACAGCATAAATCTGTTCTATAATTTTAATGTAGAGAAAATTTTTTTTTTCTTCAATTTCTTGTTGATTTTGCAGATCTGACTTGATTTGAGAAGATGGAATGAAAAAACGAGTATTATCACGCATAAAAAGTTATCAAAGTCAAAATCATGAGTGTTCTTTCCGAAAAAATGCAAAATAAGGAGAATAACTTAATATTTATTCAAATAAATTCATCAAAAGAGACATTCAATTATATTTTAAAGAAATTATGACAAAATTGGTTTTTTCTTAAGGTAAATTGACTGATATTGTAAAATAATATTCAATTTCTTCCAGTTTAATGACTTATCTGATAAAAAAATTCCAAGATGTACTGGACTAACCAACAAAAACTTTAAAACTTAGTTGATCAATTCAATATTATTATTATTTTCAGAACTAAAAAAGGCAGAAAAGATCAAACAAAGATTCATGCTTTCATTATTTTTCTTAATATTCTTTTAATATTATCTTGTTTAACTTTTAATCATAATTTCCAATTAAATTTCTTAAATCGAGTTATACGTAAATCTCTGATATTAAAACTCATGGTGTGAGAAAAACATGTGAAAAAGATTAAAAAAGTGGTGAGATTTAAGAAATTTTTCGTTTTTTTAATTCATCGATTTTTAAATATATTCTATTTATTATGTTAATCAAAAAACCTTGAAAATTGAATTATTAAATATTTTAAGCGTCATAACGACTGCCTCTTGAACAGAAAATAGTTCTTCTATTAAAATCTCAAATAGAATCTCTACAGCTAAGTTATCGATCTCTCAGCATGTCCAATGACTCTAGAGCTTTTTTTTTCAACATGTCCTCTGAATCTTCTAAGGTTTGAATCAGTGGTTCGACTGCTCTTGTATCCCCTATTTTACCCAATGCCTCTGCTGCTTCTTTTCTCACCCATTCGTCTGAATCTTTTAAAGCTTCAATCAATGGTTCGACTGCTTTTGTATCCCCTATTTTACCCAATGCCTCTGCTGCTTTACTTCCTACATCTCTGTATGAATCTTCTAAGGCTTGAATCAATGGTTCGACTGCTCTTGTATTCCCTATTTCACCCAATGCCTCTGCTGCTTTACTTCGCATATCTCTGAATGGATCTTCTAAGGCTTCAATCAAGGGTTCAATAGATGTAATTCCCATCGAAAGAATTGCTTTTAAATCATTTATATAAAGAAAAGAAAAGATTTTTGCTCTTGTATCATCTAGTTTACCCAATGCCTCTGCTGCTTCTTTTCGCACCCATTCGTCTGAATCTTTTAAGGCTTTAATCAGCGGTTCGACTGCTCTTGTATCTCCTATTTTCCCTAATGCTTCTGCTGCTTTACTTTGTATATAGCTGAATGATTTTTTTAAGGCTTCAATCAGTGGTTCGATAGCTCTTGTATCTCCTATTTTCCCTAATGCTTCTGCTGCTTTACTTCGCACCCATACGTCTGAATTTTTTAAGGCTTCAATCAGTGGTTCGACTGCTCTTGTATCCTTTATTTTACCTAATGCCTCTGCTGATCTCCTTTGTACATTAAAATTTGAATCTTTTAAGGCTTCAATCAGTGGTCCAACAGCAGTAATTCCCATCGAAAGAATTGCTTTAAAATCATTTATATAAAGAAAAGAAAAGATTTTTGTTCTTGTATCTCCTGTTTTTTCTCCTAATTTACCCAAAGCTTCTCCTGTTTTTTTTTGTAGCTCTTCATTTGAATTTTTAAAAATTTTAATCAGGGGTTCAACTGCACTTGTATCTCCTATTTCACCTAATGCTTCTGCTGCATTAAATTGCACTTCTTTGTCTGAATCTTTTAAGGCTTCAATCAATGGTTCGACTGCTCTGGTATCCTTTATTTTACCTAATGCCTCTGCTACTTTTCTTCGCACATCTTTATTTGAATCTTTTAAGACTTTAATCAGTGGTTCGACAGCTCTTGTATCCTTTATTTTACCTAATGCCTCTGCTGCATTTCTTCGTACCCATTCGTCTGAATCTTTTAAGTCTTCAATCAGTGGTTCGACAGCTTTTGTATCTCCTATTTTACCTAATGCCTCTGCTGCATTTCTTCGTACCCAGATATTTGAATCTTTTAAAACTTTAATCAGTGGTTCGACAGCTTTTGTATCTCCTATTTTACCTAATGCCTCTGCTACTTTTCTTCGTACATCTTTATTTGAATCTTTTAAGACTTTAATCAGTGGTTCGACTGCTCTTGTATCCCCTATTTTACCTAAAAAATCTGCTGCATTTCTTCGTACCCAGATATTTGAATTTTTTAAGGCTTTAATCAGTGGTTCGACTGCTCTTGTATCCCCTATTTTACCTAATGCCTCTGCTGATGTTGTTCGCACATCTTTGTTTAAATCTTTTAAGCCTTGAATCAGGGGTTCAACTGCTCTTGTATCTCCTATTTTTCCTAAAGATTCTGCTGCTTTTCTTCGTATATTTTTGTTTAAATCTTTTAAAGTTTTAATCAGTGGTTCGACTGCTCTTGTATCCCCTATTTTACCTAATGCCTCTGCTGATGTTGTTCGCACATCTTTGTCTGAATCTTCTAAGGCTTCAATCAGTAGTTCAACTGCTCTTGTATCCCCTATTTTACCTAATGCCTCTGCTGATGTTGTTCGCACATCTTTGTTTAAATCTTTTAAGCCTTGAATCAGTGGTTCCACTGCTCTTGTATCTCCTATTTTTCCTAAAGACTCTGCTGCTTTTCTTCGCACATCTTTATCTGAATCTTCTAAAGCTTCAATCAGTGGTTCCACTGCTCTTGTATCTCCTATCTTACCTAAAGCCATTATTGATGTTATTCGCACATCTTTATCTGAATCTTCTAAGGCTTCAATCAAGGGTTTAACTGCTCTTATATCTCCTAGTTTACCTAAAGACTCTGCTGCATTACTTCGCACCCATTCGCCTGAATCTTCTAAGGCTTCAATCAGTGGTTCGACTGCTCTTTTATCTCCTATTTTACCTAATGCCTCTGCTGATGTTTCTCGCACATCTATGTCTGAATCTTCTAAGGCTTCAATCAGGGGTTCAACTGCTCTTATATCTCCTAGTTTACCTAATGCATCTGCTGATGTTATTCGCACATCTATGTCTGAATCTTCTAAGGCTTCAATCAGGGGTTCAACTGCTTTTTTATCTCCTA
>NZ_JBPLBG010000011.1:0-28917 GCF_054039255.1 Candidatus Harpocratesius sp. | reverse complement strand
TCCGAGTCTGTAGAGATATCATGTGTTCATATCATATTTCTACTTTCCCCTTTAAAACTTGCTCGATTCTTCATGCGTAATGATTAAAGGCGATTTAATTCGGTCGTTTTATGACCTTGAAGACTGTTTTCTTTAAATATACATTTTTAATTGTTTGATGTTGATTTAGCATTTTAAAACTCTCTCAATGGCAAATTCAACTTACATTTTACAATTTCATTTTAAAATCTTGTATTTTAAGTGTTGATTATTCAAAAATCAGAATCATTGGTTTTATTACAAAAGAGAATTTAAATATCTTTATATCCGACAGCTGAAAGAGGAGAAGAAAAAAATGGGGTATTCACAAGATTTTTCATGGTTCTTTGCTCCAATGATGATTGTTACCAGTGTTTTGTTACCATTCATAATTTATATTATCAAATTATTTTTTGCCCCTCATATCAAAATTCTCTTATTGTTTCTTGCAGTTATTAATTGGATTGTAATTCCTGGAATTCTCTTGACTCTCGTTCTTTTTAAAGATCAATGGAGAAGTTTAAGCAATTTGTTAAATGGGATTGTATTAACTCTTAGTTATTGGTGTTTAGTTTCTTTATTCTTTCGTTATTGGAGTATTCCATTAAATGAGTTTACAATTATTATCAGTTATGAAGTATTAATTTTTTCTTTAGGCGGTTTTGTTCTTTATCATTACTTCTCAGAAAAGGCAAGAATTCAATCGTATTCAAAAATTTGGGCAAAATTTAAAGATTACATTCAAAATGTTGGTCAGAAAATATCTGTTATTTTAAAGTCAAATTCAAACCTGTTATTATTAACCATCTTTATAATTTTGCTGAGTGTCTTTTCAATCCTCCATTTTCCCTTCTTTCCGGTGGAAGATGATTGGTATCATGTCAAATTAAGTCAGGCGTTTATTGAAAATCAAAAAGAATACCTTTCTACGGCATATCGAGGTAATTTATCATATCATTTTATTGGGGCATTATTAACGGTGGGATCAGGTCAAGATGTTTTGTTTATTGGCCGTTGGATCGGATTATTTCAAATTCCTTTTGCTTGCATTTTATTCTTTAATATTATGAGGTTTATATTACCTGGAAAAAAAAGAACAATTATTGCTATTCTATCCACAATTCTTTTTTCAATTACTGCTTTGGGGACAATCATTAATTTTTCACAATTTTGGCCTTCAGCGCTCTCTACTTTTTTAGGATTCCAATTATATCACAACTTTTTCAAACAAATAAAAAAGATTCAAACAGACAGAATTCTCATCAAGGAAAACCAATTAATAAAAATCCACAAAAACTCGGATCTAAAAATAATTATTATTCAAATGATCATTATTGGTGCATCTATTTCGACTCATGTAGTAAATACTCTTTTCTTTTTAATTCCAATAATTTGTTCTTTAACTATTGCCCTGATACGAGAAAGATCATTATTAATTATGTGGATTACATATGTATTAGGGCTTATTGCACAAATTGTATTCAATCCTTATTCTTTATCCCTTTTCTTAAATTTAAATCTTTTTCAAAGTTCCCTAAAAGCAATAATTTTCATCATTGCACTACCGATTATTGGGATAGGATTGCTATTTTTTGAACGTTTCATCCATTCTGATACTTTTAATTTGAATTTTATGAAAAATAAATTACATTGGCTACCCAAATCAGGATTTGCTGTGCGATTTGAACAAAAGTATCTCCTTCAATTACTTTACCCAACTATTAGTACAATAGTAAGCCTGATTCTTATTTTATTAAATCGACAAAAATCATATAGATTTCCAATGAATGTAAGCCTAATTCTCTGTGTAATTTTCATCACAAGTGCAATTATCATTTGTTGTTATATGGCAGTTATCTTATTCAGGAATTATGATTTTCTTGGAAAATTTCATTATTTGAATTTTTTTAGCATAACATGTCTATTGTTCTTGCTGATTTTGATCGGGACTTTGTCTACATTTATTAATCGTGTGCTGGAGTTGTTTAGTTTTTATTTCTTTATTGGATTTGGGTTTTATTTGGTTTACAATTTGGATAAAAAATTACACAATAAGAAATTTCAAAGAATTGCTTTAGGATTTCTACTGTTCTCTCAATTAATTGGAATAATATATCAAATTCAGTTTAAAGCATATATTTCAAAATCAGAAAATGCATTTATTCAAACTTCTTCGCATTTGATTCAAAATGATTATAATAAATCTACAAATCTAATTGTTGGAGGATTTAAATGGAAGCATCCCTACAATTATTACTCATATTACAGCGATAATATTTATGTGGTAGATCCTTTTGAAGATTTATGGATGAATGAAAACGGCACTATTTTTTTAAATCCCAAATATGGAAAAATTTTGGTCGAAATGAAAAAAACTAACAATATCACCAATATTTTCTTCTATTATGACTCTAGCTATTCGGATGAAGGTGTTTACTTGACAGATTTAAAATATTTTGGTGTTCTTTCAAATAGCCAATTGATTTTTTATCTTAATAATGGAGATTTGAACAGAGTCGCAGTTGGGGGCAAGGAACAACATGTGCTTTATTGTTTTATTGATTCATAATCCTAAAAATCATACATAGTTCTGTTATTTTTGTGATTGTTAGTTCAAGAGACACCGATTAATCTTGGAAAAGGAATTAGTTTAAATCTCATAGAAAGTTGATTTAATCATTAAGAAGCCAATAATTTGGCGGTTTGGTATACATTACAATAGAATAAATAAATAGAACAAATAATAAATTGTTATAGAGAATAGGAGTTCTAAATCGTGAAAAATCTAAAAAATAGAATTCGGAGCACTCAATCTCAAGATATTATGATGATCATTTTTCTATTTTTCACTTCCTTATTCTATATCTGGCTCATTGATAATCCCTTGAAATTTTTCTTTCTTCCTTTGATAATCGGAGCCTTTATCGTAATTAGAAAATTACTTTTCGTTAACCAACCATCACTAAATACTTTTATTTCTGCAAAAAAGTTCCGAAAAAAAACTAATAAACCCTATTTTATTATAAACTTGGTTTTTATTGCGATTTCTTTGTTTTTATTATTACAAAACATTTTCAATTTCGCGTTTTTTGGATTTTTCCGATCATTTTTGACTTTATTATTAATAATTATTGTGCCTGGTTATTTTTTTTTCGTTTCCAATAAAAATATTCGAGAATCATTTTCAAACCTTGAATTCTTATTATTTATTTTTATTTTCAATTATATTTTTGCAGGATTATTGTGGTTTATCATTTTGCTAATTAATTTTGATCAAAAATCATTAATTTTTCTTAGTTTTTATTTTGTGCTTTCTTTATTAAATCTTATATTAAATCCAGTATCAAGAGCAAATATATCGGAATTTAATATTCCTCAATCCTTTTCGACCCGAAAGGATAAATATGGGTTATTAATTATTGGACTTTTCTTCACTTTTTCTCATATTCTTGTACTCCCTGCTACAAGCTATTCTTATATTGATATTCAAAGACATTACGCATATGCAGTACTTTTAGGTCGAAATCTTGATTTATACTTGAATAATAACTGGGGAAACTTTCTCGCACATTTGTTTGAATCTGCTTTTGTTTATTCTGCTAATTCTAATATGGAGATTATCCAAATTTGTTTAGTTTTTATCACATATTTTTATCCGCTATTTTTCTATGTATTAATCAGAAGGTTCCTTAATAAACAAGATTCACGTCTTCCAATATTTGCAACGATGATTTATATGGTTGGATCTTTGGGGGGAATTGGATGGATTTACTACGTCAAAACCAAATTATCCGATTCTTTTGGTCAACCTTTATTATATAATAATATTGTTAATACAGTATACTATCAAACGTTTAAATCCAATTCCTATGGTTTTCTTCCCTCCTATTTTCGACCAATAATGGTATCTATGTTTGTATTTTTCTTTCTTTGGTCGTTAATGCACAATTTCCAATTATCCAGAAAGAATTTTATTGTTTTCTTTTCAGTGTTCTTAACTGCCATGTATTTCATTCATGTTGTAGAAGCTACGTTATTTACTTTTTTTGTTGGATTTTGGGGTTTATTTTTTAAAGCAGAGAGATTCCGGATGAAGGATTCACTAATTGCTGTTTTAATTGGTACATTCTTTGCGTTGATTGGGTTTATTGGGTTAAATCTAGTTAAGAATAAAATTCCATTTATTTACTTTGCCATCCTTTGTTTAAATCTTATTTTAGTTGCATGTGCTTTAATCTTCAAGGTAAAATATCTAACTTTTTATTCGTCTACAGCAAGTGGCGATCTTCTTTTCATTCCTTTGCGATTAGTTAATCGTGTGAATAAATTATTTCCAATTGTGGGTCTTCTTTTTCTAATTACTGCAATACTAACTTGGATCACACTTTGGGATTCATACGATATTAGTGTTTTTATATTAAATCCTTATCGCCAAATTCCTTGGTTTTTTCAAGGTTTACGATTGGGTTTTATCGGTATTTTTGGACTCTACTACTATAAAAAAAGAAATGAAGCAAAAAAATCGACTCAAGAGTTTAATTTCGTAATATTCTTTTCTATTTTTGCATTCTTTGTTGGACGTTTGATGACTTTTATAAATATCTTTATTCTACCAGAAAATCCATTTTACTG
Organism: Candidatus Harpocratesius sp.; assembly: GCF_054039255.1. NCBI lineage: Archaea > Promethearchaeati > Promethearchaeota > Promethearchaeia > Promethearchaeales > Promethearchaeaceae > Candidatus Harpocratesius > Candidatus Harpocratesius sp. Next base: position 24,267 of record NZ_JBPLBG010000011.1, on the reverse strand, counting down.
GGAAACACGATTTGAAGTATTTATTATTATTCCATTTGTTATATTAGCTACATTATTTATGCTTGAATATTTTGATAAAAACAATAACAAATTTCACTTTAGTCAACTCAAAAGTAATATTTCAAATATAAAAGAGAATTTTAAAGGATATTCTTTAGTTTTACTATTATTTTTTTCAAATTTTACAATAGTATTATTGAATTTGGAAACAAGATGGGCAGTTTCAGCACCTTTAAGAAGTATGTTAATTCAAGATACATGGGAAGAAACCTATGAAGGCACCCAGGTTCTATCAAATTTCTTAGATGAAAATCCTTATTCGGCGATAATAACAATTTCTAGTGATACTTTTGGTTTAATTAACATTGTGGGACCTGCTAATCTCATACTTTTAGAAGAAGCAATTTCTACTTCTTCCGATCCAACAGCATTTTTGTTAGAAGTTTATAAAGCTCATTATTGGCGCGATTCATTTACTTATAAAAATATTTACTTGTACCTAACACATGAAGACCTTAATTTTCTTTATAAATATCAATCTTCTTTCATTGGTTCAATTATTGACACTTTACCGCTAATATTCGCCAATTCTCAAGTATCAATATATAATATCTCTCAAATATCATTTCCAGTTCCAGATAGCGACTCCGCTCTAGTTTATCCTATCGATGACATTTTTGAGAATAAAACTCAATCTAATATCATTACTTCATTATTAAGTCAAGGAAATGCTAATATTTCTCTTGCTCTAGAACGAGAAAAGCTCGACAATTATTCAAATCTTCTTTTGAACTATGATATTCCCAATCAGACTGCTTTAAAATCATTGAATTTCAATAAATTTGAGAGAAAAGGTTATTGGAAAATTAAGAATGAAAATTCGCTTAAATTAAATGGATCCTTTTTTATTCAACGAGAATCAAATATAACATCTTACCAAGAATTGACTTCTTTTAATCTCTCTTTTTTCATAAAATGGAACTTTTTTACAAATTCAACCGATTCTCAATTGAAGTTTCTTTTTGATCAAGATTTTAAATTGGATTTTTCAGAGATTATATTCAATTATTCTTCTGATGGAATGATTTTCTGCTATTTCTGGGATGAATTTGCACAAAACATCAATCATTTTCCTAATCATGGAATTCTCAAATCCAATCTTCCTGAATCTTTTACATTTACTGCACAATTTCTTGAAGGAAACTATAATTTCTTTATTAATAATGTAAATATACTAAATATCTCTGGAAGACATCCTACAACTAATATTGGATTTCAATTTATAAATAATCTCGGTGAAAACCATATTACCATCAATATGACTCAAAACAATTGCACTGAATTCTTTTCAAATCAAAAATCTAAAGAAGAATTCTATAAATACGTGGAAAATGGTCAAAATTTGATTGTGTTTAATTCTAATGGATATCAGAAAATTGCTGCCGACTTATTTGAATTAAATTCTTCTAAAATCGGTGAATCGATAGAAATCAATCGAATTCAAATAAATAATTCAAGTTTTCCAATCAATTCCATCAACGCAGAAAATATTCAAGTCAAAAGCAATAATAATTCAATTCTCGCATATTATTTGAATGAAAAAGTGTCTGTTCCATTTATTATAAAAAAGAAAATTGGTGATGGTAATTTATTTTATGTTAACATTTTTCCTTTGATTTCTGCTCAAAATTACTCTAAAATCCTTTTTTCAAATCGATCTTTTGAAAATTTACTTCTAAACATATTTAATATATCAAAATTTAATGATTCACTTGCATTTCGATTTATCGAGAATAATATTCCAATCAAGCAAATTTTTCTTTCTGACTCTAATATTACTGCCGAAGATCTCATTATTGAGTCAAAAGATGCAAGAAATATTCAAAATATTGAAGTTAAATATCAAAATAACTCCGTTCAAATTTTTCCTGAAATATATTCGTTTAATATAAAGGAATCAGGGATGCTAACTTTACAACAATCGGACTCGTTAATCTATCATGATGTAAATTACTTTTTCCCTAAAATTCTTCAAAATCAAACCTTTAAGTTGTTTTTGTATAATGATTCTAATATCATCGAAATTCAAAGTGGAAATTCAACTTATCAACTTCGCAATGTGAAACAAATTAATTTCTATCTCATAGATGATATATCGATACTTATTAAAGGTGCAAATATTCATACATCTCACGCAAAACTTATTTATCTTATTGAAGAAAATACGTTTAAAAATTACTACATGTCTTATAATAATAACCATTTGGACTACAATTCTTTTCAACCATATGGTTTGTCTTTTGATGTCAATGATTTAGGCTCGGTTATTGCAATTTCTAATGGAAATTTCGAGATCTACTTTCCTATTAACCATGATTTCTATTATAACGAATTAAAATCCATTCCAATTGCAATTTTTTGGTTATGTGTAGAATTTGCCATTTATTTTTTATATATTAAGTGGAAAAACTTCAAAAAACAAAAAAAGATCTCTAAATAAGTCATTTAAAAGAGTTCTAATAAAATTTATTAATGAGTTTGAAAATTTCTCTGTTGTAAAACGTAGAAATAAAGGAAACTATGAATTTGGATATAACTATGAGAGACTTTTTCAATAAAATCTCTTGCTCTTTTTCCAAAGATTGTAATTTTTTCTGGATGATGAGACATTAAATAATCAAACGCTTGTGCTAATTCTATATGGTTGTTTGATCGAACAATTATTCCATTTTCATAAGAAGTAATATAGTTTGAAATGACTCCTACATCTGTACATACACAAGCGCAACCTGAGCACATAGCTTCTAATAATGCTGCCGGTAAACCTTCTGTGTAAGAGGGAATTACAAAAATATCTGCAGTTTGATAGAATTTTGGGAGTTCTGATAAGGGAAATTTTCCTTTTAAGAACACATTTTTAGCAAGATTTTGCTTTATTACAAAATTTCTAATCCATTCTTCCATTTTTCCATAACCTATCATATGGAGTTCAAAATTAGAATGCTTTTCTCGGAGGATCTTGACAGATTTCAATAAATTATCAATACCTTTTTCCTTTTCAAACCTGCCTGAATATAATATAATAAACTTATGAGATTTGTCTATTTTAGGATATGTTTTTTCAACAAAGATTGAAAAATCGACGAAATTTGGACTAAAATAAATGTTTGATAAATTGTGCCTTTTTAATATTTCAAACATTTCCGCCGAAACTGTAAAAACCATTGCAGAATTTCGACATATCACATATTCTAATAGTGATATAAGTAAAGACACGACTTTTTTTAATTTTGATGATTCATATAAAATTTCAAATGCATTTCTCTCAAAACCTCCAAGCCATGTCATATATGGAACTTTCAGAATTTTTGAACTGACAAAAGTTGGAATGCCTGCAAGAATTAGGTTCTCTTCCCGGATAAGATGAATATTATATTTTTTAATTACTTTCAATTGAAGACGAATTAATCTGATATAATTGACAAACAAATCGGCAACCGTTTTAACGATTGAATGTGATAATGAGAAGGGAACTGAGAATACGATTAATCGTGGAGAAATTCGTTTATAACTTGATACATTCAATTCAGAAAAACAAATAAAAATCACTAAATTAAATATTTTTGACCATGTTTTAGCCTCTTGAAAGGCTTTTCCTGGTATTTTATCTAAATTAGAAACCCGAATTTGACTTACAATCATTAAATTTTTATTAGATAAGAGTTTTTGATGTTTTTTCATTTACAATGCACTCCAGATAGAGTTTTCTATAATTAGAGGCTATTTTGTTCCAATTAAAATGATCTTTCGCTCGATTAAATGCAAGTATGGATAATAGATTTTTGTTTGTACTTGGATTAAAAAAATCTTGTAATTTTTGTATGATTTCATCAATATTTCCTGGTTTTACTATATACCCCGCATTTCCGACCATTTCTTTCATTTCTCCCACTGAGGAACATAGACATGGTACTCCAGCAGCTAAGGATTCCAAAATCACATTCGGAAATCCTTCAACATAAGAAACAAGCACACTTAAATCAGCAATCGCATAGAATTTTTCAATATTTGACTGAAATCCAAGTAATTTTACATTAGATTTAATTGAACATTTGTTATACGCTTGATTTAATAAATTACGAAATTTACCATCTCCAATAAAAAGTAACTTGTAGTTCGATTTTTCATTTTTAGGGATATCCGATAAAAATATTTCAAAAGCTTTAAGAAAATCAATCATACCTTGTACTTTTTGCTGAAAAATCATCCTTCCAACATAAATAATTATATAATCATTTGCATCTAGGAAAGAACTTAATTTTAATTCTGATATATGGGATGATTTTTGCCCGATATTTGTAAAATAATTAGGAGATTTAGGGATTTGGATACCTAAAGGAATAAATATTGTTTTTTCGGAGAAATTCCACCTTAAATACCCAAAATATTGTTTAATTCTTCGCGAAATTACAATGATTTTCCAAGCTTTCGAATTAATCAATTTATAAAAATACATTTCTAACCGAAAGTTGAAATCAACTCCATGATATGTGAAAATAAATGGAATCCGAAAAATATAATAAAAGAAAAGGCAAGGTAATCCCGTTATCGCGGGGCTATCTGCATGAATTAATGCGATTCGGTTTTTTCGGTGAATTCTTAAAATGTAAATAATCGAATAGAAAGTAAATTTTAACGAAAACCATAACTGTTTTAATTTTGAGCTGGTATGCATATTCAAACCTTTCACAGGTAAACGGTATATCTTAAAATTTTGGGAAATTATTCTTTTCTCTTTTTTATTAAAGAATGGATTAGATGCTAAATTAATCATGTTAAAAGTTGGGTTCTGAACATTATTCGATAAATCATAAGCAAATTTGGCAGGTCCTCCTGCATTTGTATCTGGAAACATTCGTGTAGTTAAGCGTAAAATAGTAATTTTTACCAAAGATAAACGACCTCAATTGAGTAAACTCTTTCGATACATGAAATATTTTATAAAAAATGGCGAATTCTTAACTAAGCTCTTAATTTTTGCAAGAGAATCCCATAGCATAAGGATTAAAGATGATTTATTGATGACACGAATTAAAAGAAGATGATAATAGAGATTAAAACTATGGGGGGTAAAGTTAACTGCTGATTTTAAATATTTGGTTGCAAGATTTGTTTTTCCAAGGCGAATTAATCCTGGACCAATCGCAATAATAAGTGATGTGTAAGGTTTTTTGTATTTTTCGAAATATGTCCAATATTTTCTCCAAATAAATAATCTGGCTTTAATACGTTTGCTAGGGTTGGAGAATTCTGAATTCAGACTTACTGAATCTTTAATTATGTTATATTTTACTAAAATTTCAGGAACTACTCCAAAATTGTATTTTGAAGCAATTCTTAGCCACATTTCATAATCTTGAGACCCTCCTTTTTGAAACACTTTTGATTTATTGAACATTCCGCAATTTTCAAAAACTTTCCTTCTAATTAAAGGAACGCTTGCTCCTCCTATAAAATTTGAAATTAATAAGTTTTGAAATAAATTTCCCGACTTTTTATCGTTTTTGAATGAAATTAAACCTTTAGAATACTTTTTAATCATTCCACAATAGACTATTCCTAATTTTGGATCTTTTGAGTTCCTAAAAATTTCAATTTGTTTTTCAAGTTTTTGGGGAAACCATTCATCATCAGAGTCTAAAAAGGCTAAATAATTCCCTTTGGAGAGTTTAATTCCTTCATTTCTCGCTATATTAGCTCCATAATTTGAAGTTAATAATTTATATCTTATTTTATCGCTCTTTTTTTGCCATTCTTTCACAATTTCCTTTGTATTATCTTGAGATCCATCGTCAATTATAATTAATTCAAAATTTCTATAAGTTTGATTTAAAACACTATTAATTGCCTTTCCAATCATTAATGCGCGATTATATGTCGTAATGATTACGCTTATCAGAGAATCATTTGGTTTGAAAGGCATATTCAAATAAATATATGTTAAATTATAAATTCTCTTTATTGGAACTTTCATTCCTTTAAGAATGCTTTATTTCTTTAGAAAATTTGATATTTTTGAAGGAAAATCAAAAAAAAATAAATTTTATCGAGTTTTATTGATGTTATTATATGAAAGAAAAAATCGCGACACGTATTATTATTCAAGGCATCATTCAAATTGTGTCGGCACTCTCATATTATTTTTTATTAAAAAACTTAGCAGTCGAATATATTGGCATTCAAGGAACAGTAACAACTGCTATAAATTTATTTTCTGCTGTCTATTTTATTGGGATTGATATAATATATATCCAATATAATAATGAAACTGATTTTAAAAGTTATTTTTCGAACTTTTTGGCAATAAAGTTAACATTATTGGCACTGAATTTTGTTCCATTAATATTTTATGTCGTTTTCTTTGGATCTCCCGATAATATTTATTTTTTCATAATGATTATTGCAACGATCTTTTTAAGAATTGCAGATACATTTTGCCTAAATTTACGTGCTAATTTAAAGATAATTAAAGGAGAAATAATTGAATTCATCTCAAGTTTGGCTTTGTCTATCACACGATTAATTATTGCTTTGTTTGCAGCGAGATTTTCCAATCCCTTATTGATTTTAGGGCTAAGTACCTTATTTTTTTATGGGTTGAAATTGATTAGTTCAATTATTATTTCGAGATCTGATTTACACTTTACTAAAATTGAGAAACACCGAATAAAAGAGCTAATGAAAGCCACACTTCCATTAATATTTTCAAATGTCATAATATTTTTAACTGATAATCTTGGAAATTTCATAATTAGTCTTTCAAAATCAACTGTGGAATTCGGTTACTTTTTTGCAATAAATTCATATATCATTGTTATTCTTACTTCGATTACATTATCATTAGCGGTGATTTATCAAGCCTACTATTCAAAATGGATTAGTCAAAATAGAAAAACAGAAATAATTGATTTTTCCTTCATTATGGAAAAATATACGGCGATATTTTATATGTTAATTATTATCGTAGTAAATATTGGTGGGCGACTCTTGCTAGAACTTTTTTTACCACAATATCTTCCTGGTTTAAAATATTTATACATCCTTAGTTTTTTACCTTTTTTGAGTGGTGTTAATCGTCCATATATTAAGTTGCTTTATGCAGGACGCCAGCAAAAATTAATCGCAAAATATTATTCTTTTACTCGTGTTATTTATTTAATATTCCTTTTTATGTTAATACCTGAAAATATTGGATCGATATCACTTTTTGGATTTGGTGCTATAGGTGTATGTTATTTACAAGTAGGAATAAACATCATTGATTATTTTGCTTATCGATATTATTGTTATAAGATTTTTAAAATTCCAGTTAATTTCAATATTCCATTAATTTTCGGATTGGGGTTATTTGTAATCGGAATTTATCGTGTCTTAATTTTAAATCTTCATTTAATCTCAATTGAAGGAACCACCTTTACAATGGTTTTAATTTCTTTCTTAATATTGCTTCAATTTGCTCTTTTTCTTATCTTATTTAAACAGATCACTTTGCGTGATTATCGAATTTTTAAAGATTTAATCTCTTTTAAAAATTATAAAACAAGTTTAATTGTTGAATTTAGAAATAATTCCTAAAAGAAAGCTATTATTGTCGATTTTCATTTCTGAAAAAATGATTTTCAAAATATTTTCCTATTTTTTCGGGAGTAAATGCACTTAAATATTTTTTATATGCATTTTCACCTATTTTTTTAACCTTTTCTGGGTTTTTAAACAAGTCAATTATGTGATATGCAAGATCGGTTGGATCATGACTATTACACAAAATTAAATCAAAATCTGGTGTAAAGAATTCTCTTGTTGCATAGTTTCTACTTGTAATAACAGGTTTTCCAATGGCTAAAGCTGAAAAGACTTTATTTGGGATTACAATTTTAGCTTTTAAAGAATCACCGAAAATTCCTAGTTGTATAGTAGATCGTTGAATATATCTTCTTAATTCTTGTTCAGAGACCCTGGGAATAAGTTTTACATTTGTTAGATTTTTCTCTTTGATATATTTCTGCATAGATAAATAAATTTTATTTTCTGGGAGACCTCCGATAATTTCAAATAAAATTTGATCATTTTCTTTTAATAATTCTGCAGCTTTAATGATGGTTTCTATTCCTTGTAGAGGGATGAACTTTCCATAAAATCCTACTATAAATTTTTGATCTTTATTTAAAATTTTATTCTTCTCAGGATAATATACTTTATTGTTTGAACCTACAGGAATAACTCTAAATTTCTTTAATGGAATTTGAAAAAAAGTGGAGAAATAAATCATATGGGCTTTTGTATCGGTTAATATATATTGGGATTTAGAAAGAGCTTTTTTTTCATAGATATAAAGTAATTTTGCAATGAATGAATCTGGTTTGAAAATTTTATGGTCAAAAATTACAGTATTAAAGTTAGAAATAAATGGATCCAAGATTACCTTTCTTTGAGGGATTAGACGTGTTAGCCATACCGGCTTTAGAATTGGATACCCAACTACAAGATAATCAAACCTAATCTTTACTAAGTTGCACAATAAAAACTTATATTCCTTGATTGTTTCCCAAAAAAAAAGGAGTGGATTGGTGATTTTAGTTTTAAATTCATAACGACATATGATAATTTCATGTCCTAATTTTCTTAATCCCATAATCAAATTAGCATATCTAGAGTATTGTGGGTTTATTTCACCAAAGAAACAAATTTTCATTGAGTATCTATAGTTAAATAAATTAGGAATACGGTTAAATTTTTTTTTAAAGTGAATAATTTTGGAACCCATGATTAACATATTTCTCAAATAAACTAGTTTTATAGACGAATTAAATAATAATCGATCAAAGAAATTCCAAGAAATTAATTGAATTTATTGTTCAGAGTTGTTAAACATCGAAATTCAATATTTGATTAATCTTGATTTTGTGTAAAATTTTTGATATCTAAACCTTTAAAAGAAGGCAACATTGCTTTCCATAATATAGAAATAATTTGGGTTACACTTATGGAACATCTTGACAAACTCGAAAATAAAAGCGTGCACATCCTGCGGGAAGCATATGCTCAGTTTAAAAATCTCGGAATGCTGTGGTCCATCGGAAAGGATTCAACTGTGCTTCTTTGGCTCACACGTAAAGCCTTCTTCGGTCACGTGCCATTTCCACTAATTCATATTGATACTGCATATAAAATCCCTGAAATGATTGAACACCGCGATCGACTTGCATTAGAATGGAATCTTGACATGATTTACGGCCAGAATCAAGAAGCATTGCGTAATAAGCAAACTTTTCCTGATGGAAATGCCACCAGACTGGAATGCTGTAAAAATCTTAAAACACTTGCGTTGGAAAATACCTTGAACGGCCGATGGCCTCGTTTTCGCATGAATCACACCACCAGAAAGTATGAAATCGACCAAAATAATGAACCTTTTACCGGAATCATTGTTGGGGTTCGCGCTGACGAAGAGGGCAGTCGCTCGAAAGAACGGTATTTTTCCCCACGCGATCGGAATAACGATTGGAACATTGAGGAGCAACCCCCTGAATTTTGGAACCAATATAAGACTGATTTTGCCCCTGGAACTCATGTTCGTATTCATCCTTTATTGGATTGGACCGAACTGGATATTTGGGAGTACATTGAGCGCGAAAATATCCCTATTGTCTCGTTGTATTTGGATCAAGGTAATGGTACCCGCTATCGCTCTTTGGGATGTTGGCCTTGCACTAAACCGGTGAAATCCACCGCAAAAACAGTTCATGAAATAGTTGAAGAACTCAGATCTGGGAAATATTCCACCATTGCAGAACGAGATGGAAGAGATCAAGATAAGGAGGACGGGGGCGGATTGGAGGCTCTGCGTCGGGATGGCTATATGTAATTTTTGTAATGAATAATTCTAAAGGAGAAAAAAAATGTCAGATAAACCATCAACTAATTCATTAACTAGTTCATCAACTAGTTCATCAACTGGTTCATCAACTAGTATATCAACTAGTTCATCAACAAAATCATCAATAAAATCATCAACTAAATTATCAAAGAATATTTCAACCAAAACTTCTTCTCAAAAACGGGACGAGCATATGAATGTTGCCATAGTGGGGCACGTTGATCATGGTAAAAGCACCATCATCGGGCGTCTATTGGCTGATACCAACTCATTACCCGAAGGAAAACTCGAACGTGTTAAAGAAACCTGCCGTAGGAACTCTAAACCCTTTGAATATTCCTTTTTACTCGATGCTTTAAAGGATGAGCAAGCGCAGGGAATTACTATCGATGCTGCCCGCGTGTTCTTTAAAACTTCAAAGCGAAAATACATTATCATCGATACTCCCGGTCATATTGAATTTTTGAAAAATGTGGTTACAGGCGCCTCTCGAGCCGAAGCTGCATTATTGGTGATAGATGCTCATGAAGGGATACAAGAAAACTCCAAACGTTATTGTTACATGCTTTCTATGCTCGGAATCAAGCAGATTGCAGTGCTGATCAATAAAATGGATTTAGAAAAATATTCAGAGCAACGATATAATCAAATAAAATCTGATTACATAGAATTCCTAAATCAACTTAATCTTAAACCAACGGCTTTTATTCCTGTTTCTGGTAAAGAAGGGGATAACATTGCATCAAAATCGGCTAATATGCCGTGGTATAAAGGTTATACTGTTTTAGATCAATTGGATCTTTTTATTACTCAGAAAGATCCAGAAGATCAAGATTTTCGTATGCCGGTGCAAGATGTCTATAAATTTACGAGGGATGGGGATAATCGCAGAATTGTGGCTGGGACCATCATCAGCGGCCGAATTTCTGTTGGAGATGAAGTCCTATTTTATCCTTCTAATAAAAAAAGTCGGATAAAAAGCATTGAAAGTTTTAATACTCCTACCAGATCGACGATTGGTGCTGGATTTGCCACCGGCGTCACCATCACTGATCATCTATATTTGAAACGGGGTGAGATGATGATACGCGCCGATCAAAAAAAACCTGAGATAACCTCCCGATTTAAGGCAAATATCTTCTGGTTGGGGCGTAATCCTTTTGTAATGGGGAAAAACTATCTTTTAAAAATTGGGGCTCAAAAAATTGATATGGAACTGGAAAAGGTGGAAACTGTGATTGATGCTTCCAGCTTAGATTATCAGAAAAGGGATCAAGTGAATCGGAATGAAGTTGCTGAGGTGATTTTCAAATTAAAATCTCCCATTGTATTTGATCTTCCCCATATTAACGCACTTACATCTCGTTTCGTGATTGTGGATGGTTACGAAATTTGGGGTGGCGGAATTATTACCGAAGCTTTATCTGATGAAAGGAAAGCCTATCGGGATAAGTTAATGATTCGTAATTATAAATGGGAAAGGTCTATGGTTCATGTTGATGATCGGGCTGAACATTACAATCAAAAATCGTGTTTAATCTTGATAACTGGTGAAAAAGCGGTAGGAAAAAAAGCATTTGCGAAAACCTTGGAGAAACGTTTATTTTTAGAGGGAAAACATACTTATTATTTAGGTATTGGAAGTGTTTTGTATGGGTTGGATGCTGACATTAAACTTTCTCATCAGAATAATCATAAAGAACATATGCGTCGGTTAGCAGAGATTGCGAATATTATGATAGATTCAGGAGTAATTTTAATAGTCACTGCTACCATGCTCACCCAAGAAGATTTGGAATTGATTCAGAGTACCTTGATTATGCCCGAACGACTTATTCCGATTTGGTACGGGGGTAAAATTGCTACAAATATTCAAGTTTCTCATCAAATATTCGGTGAAGATAATTTGGACGGGGCGATTGATAAAGCTAAGCGCATTTTACAGAATAATGGTATTATTTTCAAACCATAAGTAGCATTTTTTTTTACTGATCAAATTTGATTGTGTGTAAAAATCTACATTTGATCTTGATTTTTTATGGTTTAATGTCAATATTTCTTTGATATTTTGCACTTTTTTCATCCATTATAAAATAATTTTATTTTAAAAAATAGCAATGTAACGCAATCCAAATTCGTTTTAATTATCATACCTACCAAGATTTTATAAATAACTGTGTTAATAACCAAAAATCTTTACTTTTTTCAATTTAATTTTCTATAGTGTTTAACTTGGTAATGATTTTTGCTTTAACTAATCCGCATCTAATCCGCATCTAATCCGCATCTAATCTGCATCTAATCTGCATCTAATCTGCACTTAATCAGAAAATGAACATAGAAAAATTAATTATACTTGGATATTTTTCTAAATAAATTACCAACTATAACTGGTAAGTTTTATATTATACTTCTCTATTATATGTTATAATGAATAATTTGCAAATTCTTGAAATCCTTGCAGATTGGAATTTCTGGGGTAATTTTAAATCTGAGCCAATTTTCCGAAAAAATTATATTAAGGAAATCGCCTTAATATTATCCTCCACGAAAGCAACAGTGATCAAAGGGATCCGGCGCTCAGGAAAATCTTATTTGGTTTATTCTCTTTTTGTGGAAATGTTTCAATCAGAAAAAAAATCCGTGGAAGTAAGGGATACATTAATTATTAATTGTGAAGATCCACGATTATCCAATTTGGAATCGAAAGATCTATTAGATATTTATCAAATATACATGGAAGAGATTGGATTTTCTAATTCTCCTATAATATTACTAGACGAGGTTCAAAATGTAATAGGGTGGGAACGATTTGTCAGATATTTAATTGATACAAAAAGAGTGCGGGTAATTATAACCGGATCAAGCTCGAAACTCTTGAGTACCGAATATGCATCAACATTAGGAGGACGTTATTTGGATTTGGAAGTGTTTCCATTGTCATTTAAAGAATTTCTTCTTTTTAAAGGAATTTTCAAGGAGGATGATATCGATAAATCAGGACCTATCCCTATCCTAAAAATTTTGAAAAAAAAAACTGATGTTAAGAAAGCTGCAAAAGAATTTATGCAATTTGGGGGATTTCCAGAAGTTGTTCTTGAAGAAAACCGTCATAAGAAGAAATTAATTTTATTAAATTACATTCAAACCATAATCACAAAGGATATTTCCCTTAGATTTAAAATTCGGAACATGCATAAATTGTTAGAAATGCTAAAAATATATCTGTCAAATATCGCTACCCTTCAATCAATTAATAATATTAGTAAAACCTGCAAATTGAGCCAAGAGACCACGCAAAAATATTCAGAATACTTTCACAGCGTTCGATTACTCTATTTTATACCAAAAATTTCATTTTCATTGAAAAAACAGATTTTAGCGCATAAAAAAGTGTATTGTATTGATACAGGGATTGCTTTGCAGTATGGCTTTAGTTTTATAGAAAATTTGGGAAGATACTTGGAAAACATGGTGGCAATTGAGTTAATTAGGCGATATGGAGAATCAAACATTTATTATTGGCAAGATCCCCAACAACATGAAATTGATTTTGTAGTCGTTTTGGATAAGAAGGTTATCAACCTAATACAAGTTGCTTATAATGTGATAGATAAGAGAACAAAAAAAAGAGAAATTCGGTCATTAGTTTTTGCAAAGAAACATTTTAAATGTAGAAATTTAAGCATCATCACCTGGAATGAAGATTCTGAGGAATTAATTGATGATTTGAAGATATCAATTATATCTTTCTGGAAATGGGCTTCACTCCATTAAGTGATTCAGAGATATAATTAATTCTATTATTTAAAGGTCTGTTCTTTAAAAAAATCCGCAAAATCTGATGTAATTTGTTTCCTTGGATATCTAAAGGCATGTAATGGCTTGATTTATCTTACCATTTGATTTTTAACAGACCTCTTACCTATTTTTTTATCAATAGCAGAACTTATGGAGTTATGGAAAGATCATTATGTAAGTGGCATACGAGTACAGGGCATGATATTTTAGAAAGATTTTTCTTTGAATAATTAACTTAATTCTATCTTTTTTTTTAACTCTTTTTTTCTTAAAAGATGTGTGGAATAGACTGCGGAATAGTTTGACAAATTTAAAAATCAGAGAATTTTGGGTTTTATGCTAATCTATGCAAGATTTTCAGAATTCCTTCAATTTTTCAAATTCTGCTATAACCTCTTATAAATTCTAAGTTAGAAATAAAATTATTTCTTTGTGCATTACTAAAAAAATTGAAATTTACTAATAGTTTATCTAAAAGTTGATGAATAAACGTAGACCAACTTCAAAACAATTGATTAAGAAATTTGAAGATTATTTAACTATTGAAAAAAAATTAAAATCCGAAACAATAGATAAGAAAACATCCATAATTTCTTTCTTCTATGAGATATACTTAGATGGATATGAAGAAATGCATATCTTGGATGTAGATGGCGATATTATCGAAGATTTCTTGGGTAATTGGTATATCAGGAAAGTTCTTTCTTCCAAAAAAAGCGATGTAGTAGACATTTTAAGCAGTTTTAAAAAATTTTATAAATTCTTATTGGATCGGGGATATATCAAGCAGGATCAATACGAAGAAATCCTTGCTGAATGTAAAAATCCTAAAAAATATTATCGCAGATTTGATTCTTATTCGAAGATTGATTTCGATCAAGACGACGGTCCAAACTCTATGATGAGTTGGATTTTGGGAGAAGAAGAACCCGGGGAAGATTCATCCCAAAATCTTCTAAGTGAACTAATAAATTCACATAAAGTAAAAACATGTCAAAAACATCTTCAAAAAGAGAATATTCCTACCCTCACTCTTGAATTTTTAGCAGATTTTAAAATGTTCTTGAACTATTGCAGGAAAAACAACGGAATTAAGGTAAGTAAACGACAGTTAACTCTTCCACGGAAACATCTATTTGCCATTAATGAACAACTTTCATCCCCAGAAGTCTTGAAGCGATACGTTTTTCAGTGGGATGCTACTCAAATACATCTTTTTTATCATATTGGCTTATCTTTGGGATGTATAATAATTGATGAAAGGTTTTCTCTGCAAACCTCGGAAAGAATAGAACAATATTTAGCGCTTTCCCCACAATATCAGCTAATAATCTGTTTGTTTTGTCTGTGGGAAGTTATTCCTTGGGCGAATTTATTGTCGCCTAATGCAGGAGGACGCCCAGAATGGGCTCAAGAGGGCAGGAGAATCTTGCAAACTGCATTTGCTGATGCAACTGTTGATTATTCTTATGATTATACTTCATATATCTTACAATATTACCCCAATCAGAACGAATATAGTCATTTCATCTTCAGTTCAATTTATAATTGGGGAGTAGTTCCGAGTAAGATTTTGCCTTCATTGGAACGGATGGGATTGTTGAAATGCATGTTTAATAATCCAGATGAAGAAAAATATTCTTCCGTTTTCACAATTACTGTCTCAAAATTCGGTAAAACGGTTTTTTCATGTTATAAAGAATATTTAATTAACAAAGAATTATGAATTCTCTTGAATTTTCTTGAATTCTATTGAATTCTATAAATCTTTATGGAAACTTTTTGAAGAATAAAATTTGTCAAAAAAATGATGTGAGTTGCTACAAATGATATCCTTCAAGTGATTTTTTAAAAAATTCGAGTATTTTACCAGATAAAGATAAAGCATATCAAAGCCTCATCATTACAGCCTGAAAAATCCTAAATGAAAAACTAATTTACACCATTAATTTTATGCGATGATGGTGAATTAATTTCGAAAATAATTCAAACAGGAATGATTAGAATGTGCCTACTTGTTTGTATCTTGATGTTAATTAAGTGAGGATTGGTGACTATAAATTTAGGTGTAAAATGCTTGAGATTTTGGGAAAAAGTCGGAAGATTTAAGAAAAAGGAACTGATCAAATGGAATAATGAACTGATCAAATGGAATAATAAACTGAAAATGATAAATTGATTCATTTCCATTGGTAGTATTTTATGTTCTTGAATTTTCTCATAATTATTATTAAGAAAAATAAAAGCGATTTACAACCAAAATTATTTTAATTTATACTTGATTATTTTTTGTAATCCTTTTATGATTATAGCATTTTATAGCAAAAATAAGAAAATTTTATAATTTTGTGTATAGATTTTATATATAGAGAATATGTACCAAATTAACTTTCGTATAGGTGAAAACGAAAAGAAAATTTTAGAGAAGATTGCAAGGATTAAGAATATTTCGTTAGCAGAATTATCAAAACGCTTCGTATTGAAGGAATTAGAACAGTTTCGCGTTGATATTGCTTTCAATCTCATGCAAGAAGGCAAAATAAGCAAGAAAAATGCCTTTAAAATGTCTGGTTTAACATATTATGAATTTATGTGCGAAGGTGTAAAACGAAAAGTGACTGAAAAATTACCTGAAGAATTGATTGAAAGTGAAATGAACGCTCTCTCTAAGCTGGATATTACTAAATTCTTGAAAAATAATGCTGAAGAAATAAAAAAACCGATATTATAATATTAGAAAGGAATCTTTTCTCATGCTTTTTCTCATTGATACATGTTTTTGGCTACATATCCAACACATTCTTTTAGAAATTAAGATTGATTTACGAGATGTGCTTAGGCACTTTCGTTGGGGATATACAAAGCAAATTGTTGAAGAATATCATAATTATCACCTTCAAAAATTTATCCCGATTGAAGATGGATTTCGTATTCCCTTATCACAGAAAGAAATTATATCTTTTCAGAAACAATTCCCATTTATCAATGAGTTTGATCTTCCAGATCAAACTTTGGCTTTTTGTGCAAAAAGAGATGGTGCAATATTATTATCTGATGATGGAGGATTATTAATGGAAATAAAAAGTTGGGGGTTAGTTGGCTTTCGCTTACCTTCATTCTGTATTTGGTTAATACAATCTGGCTATATACGAAAAAATATAGGGGCACAATTGCTCAGATTTTGGGAAAAAAATGGATTATACCAAAAGCGAGAAATAAAAAGATGGAAAAAAGCACTGCAGCATATAACATGATGACACCAAGTACCCACTCTGATAATTTATGGAATGTGAGATACTCCGAACATAGTTGAGAATCACAAATATCTTGCTAAACAGAATCCCGATAGGGTACTAAAAGTTGTGGACTATGCAAGACATGTTCCTTTAGTTAGTAGACTGTATGAGGTCATGGAAGCAATAGATCATCGATTTAAGTAATTCACACGCATAACATTAAATGCATGAAGTTTTAGGAAAAATGTAAGGAGATTTGCTATAAGGCTACATCCCTTACTGGATTGTTGTTGGGAAATTGCTACATCAAATTCCTCAACTGTTGACAGTAGATGCTCTTTTATCTATTTATGGAAAAGAAATGGGTGTTTCAATTCATACAACGGATAAAACAATGGTTGAGAGTATCAAAGAGAAATATCCCAAATCAGAAATTTACTATTATATATATTTAAAACTCATTCGCACTTATTCCCACTGTCATTTATTTTTGTTTTAGATAAGCCAGGTAAACGACAAAATAATTTCAAATTAATTTAGTGCGAAAAAGTTTTCCATCAGCTTTAAGTCGTTTAAGAATCATAGAAACTGCTTGATCTACCTTAACTTCTTCGGTATTAATAGTTATTTCAGGATTGAGAGGTTCTTCATAGGGTGCTGATTCTGATACGCCCGTAAAATCAGAGATTTCTCCTGCAATGGCTTTTTTATATAACCCTTTGGGATCTCGCTGTTGACAAGTTTCAACACTTGCTTTTACATAAATTTCATAAAAATCAGTGTTTCCGATAGCCGAGCGCGCTGCTTCCCTAATTTTGCGATAGGGACTTATAAAAGATACCAATACAATTATTCCTGCATCATAAAAGAGTTTTGATACTTCTATTATTCTGCGTAGGTTCTCATTTCGCTCTTCCGGAGAGAATCCTAAATCAGCATTTAATCCATGGCGAATATTATCTCCATCTAAGCGGTATACTAGTTTTCTTTGTTTGAATAATTCTCGCTCTAAAGTAACAGCAATTGTTGATTTTCCTGAACCAGAAAGTCCCGTAAACCATAATACAAAATTTTTTTGACCCAAAAGTGATAATCGATCAGAACGATTAACTTTTCCCTCATG
The DNA here is from genome assembly GCF_054039255.1 of Candidatus Harpocratesius sp. Classification (NCBI taxonomy): domain Archaea; kingdom Promethearchaeati; phylum Promethearchaeota; class Promethearchaeia; order Promethearchaeales; family Promethearchaeaceae; genus Candidatus Harpocratesius; species Candidatus Harpocratesius sp. Next base: position 6,170 of record NZ_JBPLBG010000011.1, on the reverse strand, counting down.
CCATTTTATATTTTTTGAGTTTTTCACTTGATTTTGCGAGTTTTTCATTTGGTTTTGCGAGTTTTTCACTTGATTTTGCGAGTTTTTTGCTCCTTCTTGTGGATTTTCTATTTGTTCTTGGTGTAATGCATTTTGAATTGAATTAAGAATATAAAATCCTTTTTCATTTAGTGAATTTACCCTGTTATAGAGCATTTCTGAATCATCCATTTGTCGGAAAATTCCTCCCGCCTGTTCTACAATGCTTTGCATCGCTGCTGTATCCCATTCCATTGTATAACCGAAACGATAATAAATTTCAGCGTCTCCTCTTGCTACTAAACAACCTTTAAGAGAACTTCCTTTTGAGACCTCTGATTTGATTTTATTTTGATGTTGAGATAATAATGATACCAATTTCTCCGATTTATGCGATCGACTCGACACCACGGTCAGATCTGTTGTTTTACTATTTACATGCAGCCTAATTGGAGGTTTATCTGCAATTTCTAAAAATGTGCCAATTCCTTCGGCAGCATAGTATAACTCTTCTAAAACGGGAGCATAAATAATACCTAAGATTACTCGATGTTTGTATGCGAGAGCAATATTTACTGTGAATTCATCATTTCGTTTGATAAATTCCTTTGTGCCATCTAGTGGATCTACAATCCAACAAAAGTCGTTTTCAAGCCGAGATTTATCATCTTTTGACTCTTCTGAAAGAATGGCATGTTCTGGAAATCTGGATTGTAGAAAAGTGACAATGATTGAATTTGCGGCAGTGTCCGCTTGTGTTAATGGTGATTTGTCTGATTTAATAGAAATTTGCATATCATCATTATAGAATTCTAAAATTTTTTGTCCTGCTTGTCGAGCAATTGGTTTTAAATCTTCAATAATGGAAGATAATTGATTTAAAATTGGAGGTTTCATGATATCACGAATAATTTCGTTATTAGGCGAAGAATGTTTATTTTAGGTTAATGTTAGGTTGTTTATTTAAGTTAATAATAGGATTATTTTAGTGTAGATTAATTTATAATTAGTATTTTTATTTTTAATTGTTTTTTCAATTTTATTCGATTTTTTCAAGCTTAATGTAGAAATGTAGAAACATAGAAATGTAGAAATGTAGAAATATGGATAATATTTTACAAATAAACAAGAACAATTCAAAAACAAGAACAATTCAAAAACAAGAACAATTCAAAATAAAAATAGAATCTCTCTGATAAGACTATTGATAGACGTTTAATAGACGTTTGATAGACGTTTAACAGACGTTTGATAAACGTTTGATAGATTATTGATTTGCTTTTTCATCAAGATTTTGAGTGATCTCAGAGGTATTTATAATTTCTAAATAATTTTTATAGATGAAAAACCTCTCAAAAAAGGTCCAAACAGTTAAAACAACATAAAAACCCATAAATATCAGCAAAATTAGAGAGGAAGTAAACTGAACAATGCAAGACATTATAAAAAGATAGAATAAACGTTCTGATCGTGCTAAAAATCCAACATTCATAGAAAAGCTATCAGTATCGATCACAAAACTCCTTTTCAATTCTAGTTCTGCTCGAGCTCTGGAATAACTTATTAAAAATGAAAAGATGAAACCAGTTATTGTTAAAATTATTATCCATTGTGAAAAATTGGTTGGATAAATTTGTGTATATAAAACTAAACCCGCTAATATGATACTTTCAGAAATGCGATCCATAGTGGAATCAAAAAATCCACCAAACTTTGAGGTTCTTTTAGTCATTCTTGCGATAGCGCCATCTATTCCATCCAGTAGTCCTGTGAGAAAAATCCAAATCCCAAACCAAATAAAACTCTGGAAAAAAAGCAATCCAAATGAGGCGATTAGTGAAAAAGAAGCCATCAACCATGTGGCAAAATTAGGGCTAATTTTTAGATGTATTGCAATCCTGGCTAAGAACTTAACAATCGGTGCAAAAATTGGGCGTAATCGGAATGTGCGTTTCATGCTTCATCAATATCGTATAATTGTCTCTTTTCATTCTTCATTATTCTTTTATTAATCCGAATTTTGGTTTAAATGTCCATAAATAGCAATGTTTTGGTAAATACACTCATGTTTTGGTGTTGGTTAGTTAATCATGCTTGATTTGATATGATCTCGGTGTAAATTCTTTTTTTTTAAACTTATTCGCACTTATCCGTATTGATAATGTAATATTATTATTATATTTGCTTTTTATTATTTGCAATTTTCTTGAATTTTATTTAGTAGATTTTTCTGACTGGACATTACCACTTTCTTCCATTAGTTTAAACGTTCCATGAACTTTACTTCGTTCATGCTTCCCATCTTGAACTTTTTCAATTGAAAATTCCACATCATTTCCATGTTCTAATGCTATCTGTAGGAAATTAATCAGTCCGATATGTTTTGAAGGTGGAATTTTAAATTTAATTTCGACAGGGTGCCCTTTTTTTGTAGTTGTGTTTAAGACAAGTCGGAATTTCACTATTATGCCCTCAGATCAGATATTTATATAATGGATAGCGTATAATTAATTAATAACTTTTGGGTTTCCATTCCTTTTAATTTCTACATACTGTGTTAGAGCGATATTATACTATGGATTTATAGGTATCTTACAAATATACTGCACAAGAAAAGAATATTATTTATAGTTGGAAGAATTGGATGCCCTTTTATAAATCGAAAGTAAGGAAAATAACATGACACAAACTCAAGAGAGCGACGAAAGTCAAAAAAGTAGAAATACTCCAGAAAGTGATGAATATAATGAAAAACCGGATGAATTTTCATCTACAGCCAAGTTATACACTTTTAACACAAATTCTTGGATTCTATCCAATCATTTTGACTCATTTAATGTGGTGATATTGCTAGATCCGCAACGTAATCGAATTTATTATTATGAAGGAAAGGAAACAAGTGCGCATGACCATGATCAAGCAAAAAAAAGTCTAATTAGATTTAAAAACAACTATCCTGAATTTTCTTTCGTTCGAATCAAATCTTTAAGCATTCACAAACAACCAAATATCCCTCATGAGGTTCTTACTTATCTGAAAACCCATCGAACGTAAGAAACAATCTTTAAAGGAAGAGCAACATATTGATCTCATTATGCAGTGTGAGAATTAAGATTTCTCTTCACTTCTTTCATGAGTATTCTTTGTCAGAGTTTCTGTTGGATTATCGGGGGCTACAAGGAATGAATAGATTATTTAGAGGTAACTGGAAAAAATGTTAATTTTAACCTATTTCAATCCCATTATTGGACCAGATGTCCTTTATAGTGTTCCGAATGAGCTGGAAAAATTTATTTCTGATGAAGATCTGGGGCAAATAAAAAGATTAATGGATACTGCATCGCCTGGTTTTTTTACTCACGCTTTTTCTGCTACATTAAACACTGCTAACTATTTTTTTATGATTCCATCAGATTGGGCTCGGGGAAAGCAAGAAATGGTTATGATAACAAAAATAATAGAAGAAGAATCCCCCAATTTAAAAGCTTATGCTCAACGCTTTCAAGAATTCGCACAAGATCTTAAAAAATATAGCCCATCTATTTTCAAAGCTCTTTATATTAACAATCCCCCGCTTAATTATGAATCCGAAATTTCTAAAGAATTCGATTATTTGAAAAAAATGTTTGATGAACTCGCAAAATTTTTTGCTATCAGTCAAGCACAAACTCATGGAATCCTCATTCCATTTCGAAAATTAGAATCAGATAATGCAATACATCTTCCCCTCCAGATGGTAAAGGAATTAGAATCTTTTTTAGGGACCAGAAAGAATTACTTTGTTGTGTTTCAGCGTCGTAAAGATTCTTTTAAGGTAGACATTATTCCACATGAAGGAAACCACGTTGTAAAATTCGCTGTTTTGTTCAATGGTCAATTAAGTCCAGAAACACTAAAAAAAATTGGTTTTGTATTTCAAGAATTAGGTCTTCCATTCGTTTATACTTCAGGTATTTGTCAAAAAGGAGGCCAATGTATTTATGAAATTTATTTAAATCCGAAAGGTTCTGAAGATTTTGAAGAAACTAAGCAACGACTTTTGCAAATAAATCAAGTAGATGATGTAAAAATTATTGATATTGATCTTCTTTAATGAAATACCGTTATTTTTCTTTTATTTTCTTTTCTATAAGTGCGAATAAGTTTATACTTGATAATTCTATATTTTACAAAAATGGGGTATTAAATAGTAACAGAACCATCAAAGTCGCATAATCAATAAACAATACAATTATCAATCCCCGCTCAAATTTAATAAACTTTACCAGTGATATACTTAGTGCGAGAATAATCGTTCCCCAAACTTGAAAGATAACTAAGAGTAATCTACTTATAACCAGAAAAGTGTTCACTTCTAATGGAAATAATCGTAAAATCCCGATACAGATAAGATAGAATATTAACGGAATATAACTTACTGAAAGCATAACAAATAACCATTGTCCATTTTCCTTTTTATGGAATAACCCTCGGACCAAACCTTCAACTAATAAAAACAGAAATATATATCCAAGAAAAACACTGAAAAACTGGATTATGGGATAGCGCGTAAGAAAAAATTCAAATGGTTCAAAAATAGGTAGATAAATATTAACAAATGCTTGTACGTGAAATAATGCACTTAAAATCGCAATGATAAAAATAATAAGTCCAGAAAATACCATTCCATATTTATAATGATTCAGATAATACTTTAATATAGGCTGAAATATCGCCCAACTTTGCCATGTTTTCAAATTTTGATCTAAAAATATTTTTTTCTCCAATTCTAATGACGCAATTGCATCTCCTCCTTTCAGAATTATCTGATATGCATGTAGTCCTAAAGGAGAAAGGTGATATTTTTTTCTTTCATCTTGAATAATTAAATCCTGTAATACTTCTAAATGATGATAAATTGTTCCTGTACTTACATTCAGCATTTTTTTAATCTCTGAAAAACTGGTAAAACCTTGCTTACCTATTATTCTAAGTATCTTTCGGCGAAATTCATGTCCCAATGCAATATAAACCTTTTCCTCCATATTTGATTCATGATCTTTTTTATCGTTATTTTTCTTTTTTTTATGTTTTTCTTGCAATTGAACGTTGCGATTAGTCATTGTCACTTTTTCCTTGATAAATAATGCATTGTTATATTCTTATTTATTTCTTTTCAGAATTATCTCTTCTCAGAATTATCTTTTTTCAGAATTATCTCTTCTCAGAATTATCTCTTAAAAGAATTGCCAAAAACCCAATTAGGTAAAGAATAGTTGCTAAAATGAAACCATAAATTGCAACATTTTGCCAAATATAAGGACTATGTTCTTTAAGTATATCGCTTAAAAATAATGTAGATATATTAATATCGAATATTAGCAGAAGATAAAGCCATAATCTGCGTTTTTTAAGAATTTGAGGTAAAAATAAAGAGATTATAATCCGAAAAATTCCATTAATAAAGGGAACTAAATAGAGTAATCTTAATTCCACATCTGAGAAAATGCGGATTAGATCAAATAATGAGTATGTATTGGTTATTGGGAGAATAAATGATATTAAAAGAATTAATCCACTCCCTAAGATCATCAAACGAATGATTAATAGTGTTTTTAATTTTGTTTTTACCAATTAAATACAACTCCAACTAAAAAAATGCAGTTGATTATATATTTTCATATAAAAATTCTTTTTATTATATGTTTTCTAAAGATCTTTCTTTTTTTATAGGTGCGAATAAGTTTTTTGTACATATCTTCTTCTTCTTCTTCTTCTCGTTAAATGCAATATGAGGATTTAAGTTGTAGTTTCAATACGCCATTTTTCATGAAACCATTGACACTGGAGTAGTGCGAATAAGTTTTTTTTCAACAAATATTTAAAATATTAGTAGAACCTAAGTTTTTTGATCGATTTTTATCTTAGAAATTCTTCCCGTAAATGATTTTTATACATGAAAATTAGGACGATGTGAATAATTAGTTAAAAATTGATCTCAAATCTATTAATTTGTAGAGTTCCCAAACAAAAACTCCCTTAAATCCACTGAATTTCCACTTAGAAGTTCATGGAGCAAAATGTGGAAATCTCGTCCGTTTGCCTTGCATGTCATAAACAATCCAAGATATTCCATCAAATGCCTTGTAACATCAATACTTTTGAAATCCTGC